>JAUIFT010000694.1 GCA_030430345.1 Calditrichia bacterium
CACTCGTCCTGTAAATAACTGTTGATTTTCTGTAAATCCTGTGAAGCGAATTTTACAATTGTGTAGCGGTATTTTTCTTCCGGGACGTAGCGCATCATTGCCGGAGGCACTTTTTCCCACAAACCATTAAAGTGAAAGTCCTTTACTACTCCGATGACGTGGTAGGTGATCTCACCGTCTGCGCTGGTGTAAACAACGGGTTGATCCAATGGTTGATCGAATCCCATTTCCCGGGCCATCGTTTCGTTGATGATCACTTTCTCTTCATCGGTTTTCAGGGCATGGTCGAACATGCGGCCTTCTTTTAGCTCAAATCCCTGGGTTGTAAAATAATTTTCCCCGATATCAAAGATGGAAACTTCCGATTCTTTCTCTCCAACTTTAATGTTCCGATTCATCCAGGACATGCCCACCGAACTGCGCGAGCCGGCAACAGCGGCAATTTCCGGGTGATCTTTGATGGCCGACTTAAGCCGTTGATAATGTTCACCGCTGCGCACCGGGATAGCAATCAGCTGTTCCTTATTAAAACCGAGATCGAAGTCTTCAATGAAATCCGCATTCCGGTTCATAACCAGGCCGCTGATAATGCCATTGATCGCCAGGGCGAACTGCAGCGTGAGTAACACCCGGATGAGCGGGTTGGTGCCGCCAAACTTTTGCTTTCCGCGGAAAATGTGAATCGGGTTGAATTTGCTGATATAAAGCGCGGGATAGGCACCGGCAGCGATGCCGGTAAATGCCAGCAGGAGCGCGAGAAAGCCGATCAGATCGTAGCTCTCCGAAAAGTCGATGCCCAGGGTTACCAGCGGCCAGAGGCTGTCGTAATAGGGAACAAAGATGTATTTGCTGATTAATACCCCAACAAACAGAGAGAAAGTACAAAGCAACAGGTTTTCACCGATAAATTGCACGATTAATTGGGCGCGCATTCCGCCCATCACTTTTCGAACGCCAATTTCTTTCAGACGCCGTGCCGAGGAGGCGATCGAGGTATTGACAAAGTTAAAACAAGCCAGCAAGAGCACTAACATAGCAATAACCGACGGTGCGATAATGGAAACCGGCGGCATCGGATTTTGAAATGGCTCTCCGCGCAGAAAGGTGGACTGATTCGCTACTTCTTTAAACGGCAGGAGGTAAAAACCTTCGGTGGGCCAGTCCGGATTGGCATTGTTGGTGATTTCCAGGTAGCCTTCAAGCTTGTCGGAAATACTGGCCGGGGAAACATTTTCGTCAATTTTGATAATCGTCGCGCGGGACCAACGGCCGCCCCAATCCTGGGGATCTGATCCATACATTTGCTGAATATTTTCAAAGGGAAGGAAAATATCTCCCCGCAGGCTGGAATTAAGGGGAGGATTCTCAATAACGCCCTGCACTAAAAACTCAAAATATCTTTCGCCGTCCGGGCTGAGCGAAATTTGCTCGCCAACCGGGGAAACGCTGCCAAAATATTTCTCGGCCATTTCCCGGCTAAGTATAATAGCGCTCTTATCTGCCAGCGCACTTAAATCACCCTGAATTAAGGGGAAATTAAACATTGTCCAATAATCAATGTCATTAAAGTAAAAGGTCTCATTAAAAACCTTATCTCCATATTTCATAATGCCGCCGCTGCGCCAGATGCGTGTTAGCTGCTCGATGCCGGGAACGTCTTTGCGCAGGGCGTCGGCCAGTGGCATCGGGGCCATCGTCCAGTTTTGCCGGCGGTCATTGCTGATTTTATGCGTATTAACGAGATAGATATTGTCACTGTCTTTATGGAAACTGTCGAAGCTGTCGCTGAAGCGAAAGTTGACATAGGCAGTAATACAACAGGCAATGGCGACCGCCAGCCCAAAGATGTTGATGAGCGTAAATGTCCGGTTCTTGATCAGATTCCGGATACCAATCTTTAGATAGCTTTGAAGCATACCCGCACCTCAAATTTTGATTGAATTTATGCCGCCTCTCCGCAGCTTATTTGAGAAAATTCTGAAGCGTATAATTGAAGACGCGCTACGGTAGTTATCTCCGAACTGCCGTAACGCGTCAGGAGTTTGCTTATTCGTGCCTTAAGGCATTAATGGGGTTGGTTAATGCTGCCTTGATTGCCTGGTAGCCAATCGTTAAAATCGCAACCAGCAGGGCGAGAATGCCGCTTAATCCGATGGTTAAAAAGCTGACATCGATACGATAAGCGAAATCCTGCAACCAGCTACCGGCGCTAAAATAGGCGATCGGCGCAGCAATAATAAAAGCGATGCCAATCAGGAGAATGAAGTCCTTCAACAAAAGATTAACAATCATTGGAACGGTCGCGCCCAGTGCCTTGCGAACCCCAATCTCTTTCGTGCGTTGTTCAGCGATAAATGAGGCCAGTCCGAAAAGGCCCAGGCAGGCAATAAGCACTGATAAAGCCGCAAAAATGGTGAAGATCTCACTTAAGCGCTTTTCCGAGCGATACAAAGCATCCAGCGATTCGTCCAGGAATTGATAACTAAACAGCTGGTTCGGAGCAAATGATGCCCATTGACTGGCAATAAAATCGATGGTTTCGGAGACGTTGCCGGATTGCAG
>JAUIFT010000695.1 GCA_030430345.1 Calditrichia bacterium
ATTCTGGATCCACACCTGATCGGTTGGCGGCGTGCCCGCTTCTGCCAAAATCAAGCGCATCTGGGAATCGTCCGGAGCATCGTTGAAGACCTCGGAAAAGCCATCGGCATTGATCAGAAACGGATCCCAAAAGCAGGCGCCGTCCGCTTCGGGCGCATCCGCATCGCAACTGTAGAGATTCAACACGCTGTTGCTGCGCGGCAGATCGATGCCCAGGGATTTAGCGAACTGCAAATAAATCTCATCGACATGATTGGTTCCCAGCTCGGTGTCGCCTTCGAGAATTTTCAAATCCACCAAAAAGAGAGAGCGTTGCGCAAAGAAGAAGCACTGCTCAATTCCCTGGTGCTGGAAACAAATCTCGACAATGTTTTTCAGGAGGTATTAACCTATCTCAATCGCATGTTCGATTCCCGGGTAGCGTCACTTTGGCTACCGGCAGAAGATGGCTTTGGCGAATCGCGGGATGCCTTGAAAATTGTGCTGAGAATGGTCGCGGTTGGGCAAAATGACACCTTATCTGCAGAAGACGACATTCTCCGCCAAAAGCTGGAATTTTGCAATATTTACAGCCGCAGCGAAGATTTTATGGGGCATTTCCTCGATCCCCGGCAAGCAGATCTGAGTATTCAACATATAGCTGATGCCAGCAAAGTAAAAGATTGCTGGAATGAGTTTCAAACAGAGTTCGGCAGCCGGCAGGTTATTGCTATTCCGATTATCAGCGCCCGGGGAGAAAACGGCCTTTCGCCGGATTTTCCCATTTGGGAACAGGTGCTGGGCATCCTCTGCCTGCGTCCGAGAAATGATCGTTTTGTCTTTACGGAAGGCATGCGTAAACAGCTGACCCGTTTTTCCCAGCATCTGGCAGTGATCATCGAAAAAAACCGCTACCAGCGCCGCTATACGCATATAGAATTACTGCGGGATGCGCTGGAGAAAAATCAAAACGTCCCTTACGATCAGTTCTATATTAATCTGGTGGCAGCGGTCAAAGAAGTTATTGGTGCGGAAGCCTGCTCGCTATACATGTATAATGCCCGGAGCAATGTCTTATATTTAAAGGCGAGCACGGCCAGCCAGGTAATTTTACTGGATGATGCCGGTGAAAAACAAACGTTGCAAACGAAGGATTATATCGGGAAAGACATCTATCCCCTGGAGGCGGACAGCATCACCGGGGAAATTTATAAACAGGGTAAGCCGGTATTGATATATGATGTTCTCAAACATCACTTGCTTTACCGGCAGTTTGTGGAATCGACCAATTTCACCCGTCATCAATCCCTGGTTGGCGCACCGATTATCAAAAGCAATGGGGAAAAGATCGGCGTCATTCGCTGCAACAACAAGAAGCAGGCCGGCGTGCGATTTCCGGTGTTTGTTCAGGGCAACAAAGTGTTTATGGAATTGATCGCCCGGTTTATCGCCATGTTCGTTGAGAACACCGAAACGAATGCTGTAAAAGCGGAATACCTCAATCAGCTTGCCCATGAGTTTTCCACGCCGCTGAATGCGATGATGTCTCAAATCAGTTTTGTGAAACGGCTGTATCTTGGGGAAATTACCGTGAAACAGCCGGAGGAGGAATTTAAATATCTCTCCGACGAGGTTTTTTATCTCAATCACCTCATCCAGGATATCCAGTTTCAATTCGGGGAAGGCGCCAATGCGACGGACAACTATGACTGGCATCAAAAGATCGATCTTTATCCGGTCATCGAAAAGGTGCAAAAACTGTTAAAATCTGATGCCCGCTTTGACCGGGAGATCGAAATCCAGTATATTCCGGCAGTCATTCCCAGGATGCATGTGGATAAAATGCGCTTTGAGCAGGTAATTTTCAATCTGCTCCAAAATGCCGTTAAATATTCGCATCGGCGGGGCAGGAATATCATCATTAGTTACGAAGCGGTTTCGCAAACATTTGAGTATTCCGACAGCAGCGAGTGGCATGCCATCCATGTAAAGAATTGGGGCATAGGGGTCGAAGAACGGGAAGTCGACATCATTTTTGAAGCATATAAACGGGGTAGCAATGCCCGCCTGGTATCAGCCTCCGGCACGGGTATCGGCCTCTCCGTGTCCCGAAAAATCATTGAAAATCATGACGGGTTTCTGAAAGTGACCCGCTTGAAGTCCCCAACAATATTCACCATTTTTTTACCGGCTTTTTTAACGGAAAGGAGACCATCATAATGCATATTTTATTTATTGATGATGATATTAAACGGAATCGTCCGTTAGTGCGTTATATCGAAAGTTCGGAACACTGGGAGGTGGATTGGGCTGAGTCTCCGGCGAAAGCCCTCTCCAGGCTGGAAAAACCGGATAATATCGATTGCATTGTTTTAGACATCATGATGCCTCCGGATGATAGTATTGACCAGGATCGGAGCATTATGGGCATGGATACCGGTCTGCTTGTTTTGGAAAAGATTGATGAGATTACCGGGGGAAAAATTCCCGTGGTAGTGCTAACGGCGCGCCAGGATATGCAGCGCCTGGAAACCGATCAGCGGGTAAAAGAGTATTTAAAAAAACCGCAACCGGCGGAAAAAG
>JAUIFT010000696.1 GCA_030430345.1 Calditrichia bacterium
TCTCCGAGGGAGGCGATAATCTTTCCGGTGGGCAAAAGCAGCGAATTAATATCGCCCGGGCAATGATTCGTAATACCCCGATTTTGATTTTAGACGAACCGGCAACCGCGCTGGACGCTAAGTCCGAAAAGCTGGTTCAACAGGCAATGGAAGAATTGACCCGAAACAAAACGACTTTTATCATCGCTCATAAGTTTTCTACAATTGCGAATGTAGATAAAATTCTGGTCTTGGATAAAGGCCGCCTGGTTGGTTTCGGAAAACATGAAGCGCTGCTGGAAAGCTGTGTTCCGTATCAGGAGTTTTATCATGCCCAGTTCGCACCACTCGAAAATGGGCAATCAAAGAAATTAAGTGCTGCAGAAACCGGGTAAAGTCTTTCTTGATTTTTAAGAAGGCGCTGACATACTGCCCGTTAGCTATTCTTAATACTGAATATATGACCCTGAAGCTGAGCGCCACAGCAGAAAGTTCAGCAGATTTATTAAATTTTCTCGCTTTTTTAATAATTCCCAATCGATGAAAGGGGATTGATGTGGCTGGTGTTAAGAACAACAACAACTCGGAATTCGATGTAAGCATTGACGAAACAATGCCGAAACTGCCAATTGCCCTGAACACTGGCATGATGTCTGACCATTTCCAGGAGCTGTTCAACCAGGCGTACCCCGAAGAACAAATAGTTGTCGAAAATTTGCAGATTACCCGGGTCTATCATAAACCGGAAAAACGCTGCGGAATCACTTACCATTTAACCGGTCAGAGACAAGCAGGGGAATCATTCGATCAATGGTTTTATGCGGTTATGATTCGCAAGAACCTAAGCAAATTTATGGAAAAATCCGATGTGCCGGAGGCCTGGCCGGGCTGTGGTTTCTGGCGACCAGTGCTGGCCTGGGATGCGCTGAATATCGTACTTTATACTTTCCCTTACGACCCGCGAATGCCTTACCTGGGTGAGTTAATGAGCAAAGATTTTATCCGTAAAACGGTTGATGATTACCTGCAGGATGTTGAGCCACAAGCGGATAATAAATGGCATTGTAGTGAGATTAACATTCAGAAATTCAAATACCGGCCGAAAAAAAATTGTGTATTACGCTATCAAATAGAAATACATGGCAAAGATAGCAAGTCGGAAAAATTCTCCCTGTTTAGCAAAACGTATAATTCCCCCCATAGCCAATATGTTTATAATGCGCTGAAATCAGTATATCAAGCTGCTTCGGCTGGTGAAGGAATTTTGAATGTGCCGGAGCCGCTGTTACACCTGGACAATGCCAATAGTTTCTGGATGAAAGAATGGCAAGGTGAAAAGCTGCGAATGGCCGGGGAAAGAATCGGTTGGAAAAAAATGCTGAATACCGATCTGCTGGCCCGAATTGCCCATATGCTCGGAGAATTGCAAACGATTAAGGTTGAAAATCTCAATGATAAACCGGATGCGGAGATCGATGAAATTATCAAGCGGAGTTGTGAAGAGATAAAGGATATCATTGGTTTTCAACCGGGATTAAAGCCATCCTTATCCCGGATTCCCGCACTGTTGTCTACTGCCGGTAAATCGCTGGATACGACCTATCGACGCAGCACCATTCACGGCACATTTAAAATGGCGCAGATCTTATACCGGGAAGATGCCCTGGCAGTTATCGATTTTGATGCGATCTCCGAAGGCGATCCACTTTATGACGTTGCGGAATTTCTGGCGTCGTTGATCAATCTGCGAATTACTCCGGGAATATGAATCGGTGGTGCCCTGGGAGTGTGATCGGCGCTGTATCAGTTTTTACCTTATTTCTTTTCTCCTGGGGAAAATTCATTCGTCTCTGAAACGGCTCAACACGAAGCGGACGATAAATATTGCCAATGCCTGTGAAGCTATCAACGAATGGCTGGCTGTTCTGGAAACACCGGAAGTTGTATAACAATAATCGGATATGTAGAATGGGGAATTTGTAACACTGCATTCCCCATTTCAAATTCCCTAATATTATCGGCTTTTTGCCTGAGTTATTAACTTGGATTCATCAGAGTGATTTCTTGGGCGGCACTGGCGAAGCTTACTTTGCCGTTCGTTTTATTGACAGCTTCTAAAATCCGTTTGAATAATTCGTCTTTTGTGCCCCGGCGCTTTTTAAAGTCTACGACATATCTTAAGGTGTAAGTTATCCAGTTTTCATCTACCGTAATTGTGATCATCGGTTTAACCCGCGCATCTTCGATTAAAAATTTGTCAACCATTTCTTTCCAGGCTTGCTGCGCATAAATGGAGTATTCGCCAACCACATCATCCGCAATTTTTTCGAGTATTTCTCCAGCCAGTTTAGAATCACTGGTATGACGGACAGGTATTGTAATTTCATCCCAAAGAAAAGGAAAATCACCGGAATAATTAAATACCGGTTCTTTAAATACGAAGCTATTGGCAACTCTTACCATTCTGCCATTATAGAGATCACCGTTAACCCATTCTCCTATCTCCATAAGCGTGGTACGAAGAATGCCAATATCGATGATGTCCCCTTTAATGCCGCCCAATTGCACCCGGTCGCCGGT
>JAUIFT010000016.1 GCA_030430345.1 Calditrichia bacterium
TCTTCCAATTCCAAATCATTTTCGTCGTCCGCTTTCATGCCTTTCTCGTTTTCATTCTCTCCTGCTTTTTCCGCCAGGTATTGCACACAGGCATCGGAATAGCGAAAGAGCTCATGGGCACCAGCTTTAATGTGATACGTGCCTGCAGATAAACCAAACCAACTGAGAGATTGCAGGGGCGGCTCTCCCCAGGGCTCAATTTCTTCGATGGCATCCAGGGTAAAATTGAATAGCATAGCGGGGTCCTGATTTTGATTTGAAGAAATGTAAGAAAGTTTCGGGAATATAACAATGGCAGTATTTTCCGCGGTGTTGGCAATTTTTCACTTTCAATTTATAGTGAAATTGTGTAACATTCTATTAGCATAAACAACTGTATTTTCTCAAGCAATGCCGGAAATTCGGCATGAGACAGATACAGGGAGGTCTGGAGGAGAATCGGTAATCCCGGGAGTGGATTATTTGGGTGCGCTATTTAATGTACGGCAACCCGGTTGTTTAATGCGAGGAGGGAGGTTTGCAGACGAATATTATGAGTCTCGGAAAGTGGTCTTTTATCCTATGTCTCTGCAGCATCTTTGCGGTTCAGGAGGGTCTGGCCCGGGATGTATCGCCAACCGCGTTGAGTGCGGAAATTCTGCTGAAACTAATTGCACTGAACGATAGCCTGGATTTAGCCGGCGTCGATACCGTGCGGATTGCTGTCCTCTACGATCCCTCCGATAACACCTCCGTCCGGCAGGCTGCTATTTACGATTCATTATTGTCTCAATTCCCTTTACCGCCTTTTAGCGGCCGGCCGCTGGCAATTTTACGGCAATCAAACCGAAACCTCACCGCCCTGTCCCGGGGAAAGATGCATGCAATCATTGTTATTCCCGGGCGGGATAATCGCCTGAGTGGCCTGCGCGAGGTCTGTAACAGAGAGCGTATACTCTCGATGACGACGGATTCTACTTTGGTTTCCCAGGGAATTTCGGCCGGTGTGGAAATTAATGCCGAAGGGAAACCGGAGATCTGGTTTAATATAAAATCATTGAAAGACGAATCGGCTAAATACAGTATGGATGTACTAAAATTGGCGAAACATTTAATCTTTGGCAATTAGGGCGTGCAGATGAAAAAAGTTGTTAATCGCACATCAGTTTCGCTAAAGATCTGGACGCTGGCCATCCTGGTGTTTGCCCTGGTTGGCGCCTTCCAGTACTATGGTTTTTATAGTACGAAAAATCAGTACCGGGATGAACTGCGCCACAAATCCCAGGATGCTGTTCGCCAGGTTTCCCGCAATTTACAGGCGAGTATTTGGCTCCATCAAATCGATCAGGCGATTGCCATGCTCGATGAACTGGAGAAGACGCCCGATGTCTCTTTTCTGACTTTGCAGGACTCCAGCCGGAAGGAGTTATACGGATTCCGCTCCCAGGCATACGATTCCCTGATCAACGCATTCAGCAAGGAGGCGGAAGCGATTCGGGATACCGATGCGTTTTTTCTGGTGAAGGAGCCGGTGGCCTTTAACGATATAGTGCTTGGCCACCTGCTGGTCGGTTTTAACCATCGCTGGTTGAATGAACGCATTGCCGCCCGGGAGCAGGAGCTGATGATTGTTACCGCGGCATTTGGCGCTTTACTGCTGCTGCTGACCCTGATATTTTCCTACTATATCGCCAAACCGCAAAAGGTGGCTGCCCGCATCCTGCGGGAATATCAGCCAACGGCAGAGTGGCATGGACTGCCGCTGTTGCCCCGGGGAAATGGAGAAACGGCCCGGTTGATCAAAGCGTTTAATTATGTCGCGGATGAGATGAATTCCCATTTGCGGGAAAACAGCCGCCATCAGCAATTTCTCGAATCGTTCTTTACGCTTAGCCCAATTGCTATTCTCATTACCGATACCGCCGGTAAGATACTGCGGGTAAATAAATCTGCCGTGGAGTTATTCGAAACCGGTGAAAACGAACTGCTCCGGAAATCTCTTGAGGAACTGCTCGGCGCCAGTGACTATTACTCTCTGAAACAACACTTTGACAATTCCAATCGCAGCCTGCTCGGCTATGTAACCGTGGTAATGGCGCCGGATCAAACCCGTAAGGTGCTGGAAATGAATATCGCCATGGTGGAGAATAATCTGGAAGACCGCCTGGAATATATGATTACCATTATTGATGTTACGGAGAAAATCGATACCCAATACGAGATTCTGGAGAGTCAGAAAAATCTCAGCAAATCCCATTTTGATCTGCAGGAAAAAACCGACGCACTGGAAGCGGCCAGCCGGAAGAATCAGGAGTATGCTGAAAAACTAAAGAAATTATTGCAGGTTTATTATCAAACGATCGACTGCAATACTGTCCCGGAAATTCTCGATTTACTGATCGCCAACGGCTCCGAGCTGATTAACGCCAGGTATTGTGCGGTGTTTCTCTGGGATTATGATAAATCTTTCCTGAAGCCGGTGCGGGCACTTCCGGAAGCGCATCTGGAAAAACTCAGCGCGATTGATGGGGAGGCAGGAATCATCCGGCAGACCTATGAAAGCAACCAGGCCTATTTTTTGAATAAAATGCAAAGTGGCGATTTACAGGAATTAGGATTTGCGGAAGATGATGAATTTTGCCTGGTTTCGGTGCCGATCAGTGATCAGGATTTTCGCTATGGTGTTGTGGTTTATTTGCAAAGTACTGAGCAATTGTTTACCAATGAAGACGTGCACCTGATTACAACCCTGACCCATCAGGCAGCAATTATGATCGAAAAGATCAATCTGTTGCAGGCATACCAGGGGAATTATCGCCACCCCTCGCAAACGGATATCTTACTGCCGCGCCCTCCGGCCCAGTATTTGCAAAATCAGAAAATGGAAAGCATGGGAACGATTATCGGCGGTGTTGCCCATGAATTTAATAATATTCTGGGAATTATTCAGCCGAATCTGGATCTCTTAAAAAGGGAAGCCGGGGGAGATGCATCGATTGAACGGCGCATTGGCAGCATCCGCGAAGCAGTAGAACGGGCTGCTGGTTTAACGCGCCGCCTCATGCTTTTTTCCCGGAACCAGCAGTTGAATCGCGCCCCGGTTTCCCTGAACAAATTGGTTGAACAACTGGCCGAAGCTTTTCGGAAACCGCTGGGGAAATCCTACAAATTGAAAACCGAGTTGGAGGGAAATCTGCCGGACGTTTATATCGACCGAAATCGCATCACCCAGGTATTGATGAACCTGGTGGTAAATGCCCGCGATGCCATGCCGGACGGGGGAGAAATTACCATTCGAACTTCAATTCAAAAATTTGTGCCGAACGAAACACCAACGAACGGAAAAAAAGAGTATGTTCAGTTGACAGTCGGCGATAATGGCCCGGGCATTGCCGATGAGCAGCTGTTTCGGATATTCGATCCGTTCTTTACCACCCGGGAAGTCGGTAAAGGCGTCGGATTAGGGCTTTCGGAAGTATATGGTATAATCAAAAGTCACGGTGGCAGTATACGGGTAGATACGGCATTGCAGCAGGGAACTACATTTCACATATATTTAGCGCCTTTTCAGGAAGCGGATATAAACAGGAAAGCGGGCGGCGCTATTGTCCCACCTACCGGCAAAAAAGATTCCGGCCGAATTCTAGTAGTAGATGACGAAGCGATGCAGCGCGCATCCCTGAAATCTTCGTTGGAATATCTCGGCTACGCAGTGGTGGTTGCGGAAGGTGGAAAAGATGCGCTTGCTATCCTGCAAGATGATAGCGATTTTGATATTGCCATTGTAGATTATAATATGCCCGAAATGGACGGGGTAGAAACGATTCGAAATTTGCGAAAAATGGATGACCGTGTTAATGTTATATTAACCAGCGGCACTGCTCAGCGGGAGTTATTGCGGCAACAGCATTCCGATATTCAGGGGTTCCTGTCCAAACCCTATCATCTGGAAACTTTGGAAGCGCTGTTGAATAAAATAACCAATGGCGCGGGCAGCAGGGAAGAACAACAAGTAAGCAATACTGATAAACAATGAAGCGACTAATTGATACATTCTCTTTACGGGGACGAATTTGGTTAATGGCAATAGGTATCTGGATGATTGTTGCCATCATCTCTTTAGTGGATTTCTTCGCCCATAAACATACCCTGGAAAATTTATTCTGGCATAAAGCCAACACTGTTATACAAACCGTTGCCGTTAACCTGGAAAGCGGCGATTGGCAGGACGGCTTTTTGCAACAGGCGTTGGCTGCCGGGGAAAATGCCCCGGATGTGGCTTTCTTATACGTAGAAGATTCCAGCGCAGCAGCAGTCTATCAACTGCATACGGAAAAATATAGCGGGCAATTGCAAACCTTCTTACAAAATAATGATATGCAGCAACGCAGCGAGAACCTGCTGCTCATTAAACATCCCCTGTTTTTCAACGAAGTGCCCGGCGGAACAGTGATTGCCGGTTTTAACACCCAGTGGATTAGCGCCCGGCAGGCGGAGCGTATCAATATTACTTTGATGATCATTGGTGGATTTTCCCTCTTCCTCTTTCTTTTTACATTTCTCATGGCCAGATATGTTACCGAACCGGTCAGTTGGGCAACCAGGAAAATTAATCGCTACCGCGAAGGCAAAGGCAAGTCCTATGTCCGGCTGGCGGATGGCGGCAATGGTGATATCTTCGAATTAGGGCGTGCTTTTAATCATCTGGCCGATAATATCGATGAGCAGATGGAAAGCGCTACGCAATACCAGAACTACCTGGAAGCGTTTTTTTCCTTAAGTCCGACCCCTTTGCTGATTACCGACACCGTCGGGAATATCGAAAAGGCAAACCATAACGCCTCAATGCTTTTTGAAATTGAACCGGAGCGTTTGCTGAACAGCAATCTGCAGGCATTGATTGGCCCGGGCAATTTTAACGTGATTAAGAATCAGATCAACGAATCCGGCTCGGATATCAAAGGATATGTCGGGGTGCTGCCTTCCAGTGGTGGCGATCAAAAGATTGTTGAGATCAACCTTTCCCTGCTGTATAACAGCCAGCGGGTGCTGCAGAATTATATCATTTCGATCGTCAACATTACCGACAATATTCAAACCCAACACGAAATTCTTGCCAGCCAGATCAATCGCGCCAAGCTGGATCGGGAGATTCAGGAGACTTTCCTGAGAACCCGGGAGGAAAACAAACGCCTCAATACCATTCTTCAGTTAAACCAGGAAACAATCGAGCAGGACTCTGCCGGGAAGATTCTCGACATGCTGGTTTCTCATGGTAAAGACTTAATCGATGCCCGGGAATGCATTGTTTTTATCTGGGAGAAAAACCAGCGGGCCTTAATTCCGGCAAAAACCTCCCCATCGACGAAACTGAAACAGTTGAAAACGATCCAGAGCAGCGATGGCCTGATTTGGCGGACATTCCGGGAAAACCAGCCGTTTATCTGGAAGAACTCCGCACTGGAATCACTGGATTATGAAGAGCTCGGTCTGGATACTGCCGGAAAATACGATTTGTATACCGCCCCCATTGGCGTGGAAGAGTTCCAGTATGGGGTCATCGTTTACATCCAGCATGCCCCGAAAGCATTTTCGGTTGATGATCTGCAGGTCATTGCCCGCTTCGCCCGTCAGGCCGGAATGGCGCTAAATAAGTTTTTCCTCTCGCAAAAAATGAAGGATCGCAACGATTCATTACGCCGCCTGAACGGAGAATTGCATAAAACCCGGCAGAAAGCGATTAAGCTGGAAAAAATGGCCAATCTTGGCCGGCTGATCGGTGGCGTTGCCCATGATTTCAACAATATTATCGGCATTATCAAACCGAATGTCGATTTGCTGAAAATGGGCACGGCGAATTATCCGGATTTACAGAAACGCATCCTGGTCATCAAGGACGCCGTCGATAATGCTACCGGGCTTATCCGGCAATTGTTTATGGCCTCCCGGAATCAGCAGGAAGAACGGATTCCAGTGCAACCGAGTGAATTTATTGAGCAGGTGCTGGAAATGTTCCGCCGCCTGATGGGCAAGAAAATTACCGTGGAAACCGAACTGGGCGACAATATCCCCCGGATTATCGCCGACCCGGTACAGCTGCAGCAAGTGTTGATGAACCTGGCGATCAATGCCCGGGATGCCATTGCGAAAAGCGGTACGATCACTTTTATGACCTCACTGGAAAATTACGCACCGGCGGACAGCGAGGCGCCGCCGAAGCCTTATGTGCGCATCAGCGTGAAGGATACCGGCGGGGGAATTTCCCGCCAGAATATGCGCCGCATTTTCGAACCTTTCTATACCACCAAGGAGACCGGTAAAGGCACCGGGCTGGGGCTTTCGATTGTGATGGACATCGTGAAAAGCCACAATGGCTTCATCGATATTGACACCAAACTGGGGCGGGGCACAACGTTTCATATTTATATCCCTCCGGCGCCGATGCCCAAGCAGAAATCAAAGCCGGGCGCTACGGTGCTGGTCGTAGATGATGAAGCGCTTTTCCGGGAATCTTTGCAGGACGCTCTGAAATCACTCGGCTACAATGTTTACCAGGCTGCGGACGGAGAAGCGGCGCTGCGCCGGGTAAAAGAGAAAAAGAATATCGACCTGGCAATTGTAGATTTAACCATGCCGCAGTTAAATGGGATTGCCACGATTCGCTCGATTCAGGAAATAGCGCCGGATATCCGCATTCTTCTTTCCAGTGGCTATAATGACAAGGAAAACCTGATTCATGAGCATGTAAATATCCACGGTTTCCTACCGAAACCATATAATCTGGAAGAGCTGGAAGAAATCGTCAAACAGGCGCTGAATGCCAAACAATCCGAGCCTTCCTCTTCTTAACGAAAAAGGCGAACCGGGGAAATATTGACCTTCGCCCCGCTTCCTTTGCCGGAATATTGCCACACTTCAAAATCACATCCCGAGCAAAATATCCTCAGCGAAAACCATTCTTTCACCTGCCATTAAAACAAACGTACAGCCTCGAAAGGGGCAAAATCAAGTTTATCAGTTTGATTTTTTGATCTAAATCATATAAATTCAAAAAGTACTTTATATTTTAAACGGATATGGCCGGATGGCGCAGTTGTTGTAATCGCCTGTTCCGGAAAGGTGGTTTGGGGATTGCCTTTCCAATAATGAGATTAAAACTACATTTAATAGATAAGACTCAGCGTCAGCACTTTCATTTCTATTGATTTCCGTCCATATATTTTATCTGCTAATAAGCAGAAGCGATTTAGGGGAGAGGTTGCATCGTTCTTTGCAGCCGGTTTTAATTAATGAATGCGAATTACAAGTTGGGCGCAAAACAGGGTGAATATCCAATATTCAACCCCCAATATCGAATGGCGAAGTAATCAACGATCGAAACATATCAGCTTTTAAGTGTTTTACTTCGACATCGGAAATTCATTATTCAAAATTGGAAATTGAATTGTTTTAATCCTGAACTGGCATTTGCATTATTTGTATCAATCAACTATTAGCCGGGTATTCCAATGAAGATGGACGATAAACTTTATGCAGTAATAATTGGCGATGTTGCCGGTTCCAAAAGACTCAGCAGCCGGAATCGATACCAGACCCAATTATTTATGAAATCTGCCATTGTGCAGATTAACGAAGAATTTGCCGATCATATTGAAGCGCCTTTTACGATTACCAAGGGAGACGAATTTCAGGGATTGATCACCAATCTGGAGGTTGCCTTCCAGGTTGTAATGGCCCTGGAAAAACTCACCTTTCCGGTCAAGCTGCGCTTTGGCATCGGCGTTGGTAACATCTACCGGATGGGCGGAATTCTGCCGATCGAAATGGATGGACCTGCCTTCCACCGGGCCAATTATGCGCTCAACGACGCCAAAAAGAAAAAGCAGGACTATTTCCTGCACAGCAACGAAGAAACCCTCGATATTCTCGCCAATACTGTATTCCATTTAATGACCGCAATCAAGCTGCGCTGGAACGAGCGTCATTACCGTTTGTTCTGGCGCTATAAGGATTTGGGGACGTATCGTCAGGTGGCGGAGTTGGAGAATGTCACCCCGCAGGCAATTTGCGAGGCGCTAAAAAATACCCGCGCGTTGTATGTGAAGTCTGCGGAAGAAAACTTGCTGGAATATTTTCGTAAATTTCCGGTGTGCACGGCTCACTTCTCGGAAGAAGCGTTGGAAGAAAACGAATTGAGCTGAATGTAGTATTCACTGATATACCGCATACCGCTATAAACCACCAGGCCTGCTAATACCAGCAGAAACGGGGATACGTGGCCGTTCCATTCGTAGAACGGCAGCAGCTCGTTAAAGTCGCTGTTATAATAGATCAGCGCAATTGAGTTGCTGATCGCGTGGCAAAGAATCGCCGGCAAAATACTGCCGGTTCTCCAGGTTAAATATCCCAGCATAAATCCGAATAGAAATGTTTGTACCGACTGGTAGGGGTTGAGGTGAATAAACGCCCAGATCAGGCTGGTATATATCACTGCCTTGGTGACATCAATCCCTTCTTCAAGAATCCCTTGCAAAAACCCCCGAAAAATTGACTCTTCGACCAGTGCCGCCAGGATAATCACCCCGAGAATCAGGAGAAGCAGCTCCAGCATGTTGGTCGCCCGAAAAGCCGTTTCCATACTGCCGATCCACTCTTCCGGCATCGGAGCAAACAGGCGAATCAGCCGATCCAGTTCATCGACCAATACTGTTAAACCGAAGCCGATCGCCGCACTCATGCCGAGAATATTGCGCGGTACCGGTTGCCAGCGGAACATTGCTGGAAGAGATAGCTCCCGCATCCTTAAATAAATAATCGGGAAGATGATCAGGCTCGCTTCCCCGATAACGAAAGCTATTTTTATCGCCAGTGGATCGAACTGTCCACTGCCTGGGTCTCCGGGAAACATAGAGATAATCAGCAATTCCGGTATCACCGAGAAAAAATAGCTGCAAAGGATGACAATGCCCGCTTCGGCAGGATTGATCGAGGGCGGTTCGTTTTCTGGATGTGGATTATTGTTTGGGTTGTCCGGGTTCATGTCCATCCGTTTCGTTTGCCGGGTAAATTTGCCCTGCAATATAATGCATAATTATCCCACCGGCTATCGCTACATTTAATGATTCCGCCTGGCCGAATCCGGGAATGGTGATCACATCATCACTGCTGGCAATTAGATTGTCCGAAAGTCCATAGGCTTCGCTGCCCAACAGTATAATCGCCGGCTGGCGAATTTGCAGGGTCGACAATCCTTTCCCGTCTTTCAAAGCTGTGGTAATTATGCGAAATCCTTCCTTTTGCAACTGGGGAAGCAATTCCTGAAAATTAACATCCTGGTAAACCGGCAGATGAAACAGGGAGCCCATGGTGCTGCGGACAACTTTACTGTTGAAGGGATCGACACAATCTTCGGAAAGTAAAATGCCCTGCACGCCGTACCAATCGGCGGTACGAATGAGGGTGCCGAGATTACCGGGATCCCGCACGCTTTGCAAGGCGAGAATAAAATTGCAGCCATCCAGTTGTTTGAGAATATTTTGTGGCGCCGGTAAGGTTAACACCAGGGCAATGCCCTGCGGAGATAGCGTGTCACTGATCTTCTGGAAATGGCGCTCCGGGAGAATTCGCCAGGGGATGTTCCGTTCGTCCAGCAGTGTCCGAAAAGTTGGCCAGCGATGATCCTTGGAAAATGCTTCGCTGAGAAATGCCGCCTCGATTTCCCGGGAGGCATTCAGGGCATCCTGAGAGATGCGGCTGCCTTCCACCAGGAATTGGCCCGCCTGGCGACGTCCTTTTTTTGTTAACAGCGGTAAATATTGTTTCCAGCTTAAAGTGTTGTTTTCCATTGGTATATTGGCCGTTGCTGCCTTAATGAGCGGGGCAAATTCCCAGGGAAATTTGCCAGAGAAAAGAGAATATGATTAGACCCAATACGGTATAACTAAATAGTTTTTTCATCCGAAATGACCTGTCTGTTATTGATCTTTTAACTGCTCCAGCAGGGTTTCATAAGCAAGCTGGGCGGCTTCCCACTCGGCAAATACCGTTTCCAGAGACTGCTTGACTTCCGCATATTCTTTTTGCAGGCTGGCGGCGCGTTCGCCATCCTGATAAGTGCCGGGATCGGCCAATACCGTTTCCAGACTGGCCTTTTTCTCTTCCAATGTAGCGATAGATCTCTCGCAGTCTTCCACCGCTTTTTCCAGCTTCTTGCGCTCTTTGCTAATTGCCTGCCGGGCTTCTGCTTCCCGCCGTTTTTGCTCTTTTGATTTGAACTTTTTACTGCTTTTTTCTACCGGCAGCGCCTCTGAAACCACATTTTCGGCTTCCGCCTCTGTCGGGGCTGTTGCGGCTTCCCGCCGGCTGAGGTAATCAGAGTAGTTGCCTTCAAATAAACGCAGCTTGCCATCTTTTAGTTCAATGACCCGGGTGACCAATTTATCAAGAAAGTAACGATCGTGAGAGATCAGGAGCAGTGTGCCATCGTAGCGTCCCAATGCTTTTTCCAGGGCATTGCGGGAGGCGATATCAAGATGGTTGGTCGGCTCATCCATAATGAGAAAATTGACCGGCGCGAGCAGGATTTTAGCCAGGGAAACCCGTGCTTTTTCCCCACCGGACAAAACCCCGATCCGTTTATCCGGTTCTTCCCCGCTAAATTGAAAAATACCGAGGATGTCGCGCAGGCGCGGGCGATGGGTATCTGCGGCGGTTTCGGCCACTTCATTGATAATGGTCGCATCGAGATCGAGCGTGTCCACCTGGTGCTGGGCGTAATAGCCAATCGAGACCCGCTCCCCGACAGTAAGGTTGCCGCGCTGGGGATGCAGTTGTTCGCAGATCAGGCGGGTCATCGTGGTCTTTCCCGCCCCATTCACCCCGACCAGGGCAACTTTTTCTCCGCGATAAAGGTTTAGATCGACGCCTTCCAGCACCCAATCCGTTTCATAGCGAAAAGCCATATCCTTGATTCTCAGAACATCTTTATAGCTGCTGGTTTCGACCTGGATATCGAAAGATATTTGCCTGTCCGGCGGAGGCAGCTCAATCTTTTCCATTTTCTCGAGCATTTTTACCCGGCTTTGCACCTGGGCCGCTTTCGACGCTTTGTAGCGAAAGCGATCAACAAATCTCTGCAGGCGTTCCCGCTCGGCTTTTTGTTCTTCATAGCGCTTGTAGAGCAGCTCCAGGTTGAGCACTTTTTGCTTTTCGTAATAGTGATAATTGCCGGCATAATGCGTTAACTTGGCGCGGTCCAGCTCCTGAATATCCTTGGCAAGACGGTCGATAAAAAAACGATCGTGGCTTACCAGAACGATGCTGCCGGGAAAAGTGCGCAGATATTGCTCCAGCCATTCCAGGGATTCGATATCAAGATGGTTGGTCGGTTCGTCCAAAAGGAGCAAATCCGGGCGTTGCAGCAGCAATCTGGCCAGATGCACGCGCATCCGCCAGCCTCCGCTAAAGTCGGAAAGGGAGCGATGAAAGTCTTCGGTTTTAAATCCCAGGCCACTGAGAATCGCTTTTGCTTCGGATTCCAGGCGATAGCCATCCAGCAAATTAAAGCGTTCCTGCAGGCTGCCCAGGCGGGCAAGCAGTGTTTCCTGGTTAGCGGGCGTCTCATCGAGTTTTACATGGATGGCCTGCATCTCCGCTTCGATGTCCAGTATTTCCTGGTTACCTTCCAGAACACAGTCGAGAATCGCGCGCATTTCGCTCGCCGGCTCTTCCTGCCGCAGAAAGCCGATCTGGTAATCCTTTGGTGTGCTGATAGCGCCGCTGTCCGCCTGAATATCTCCGTAAATGGTTCTTAGCAGCGTGGTTTTTCCGGCGCCATTAGGGCCGATGAGTGCGGTGCGATCGCCCGGATTGATTAACCAGTTGATACCGGCAAAAAGCGAACGATCGGCGATGGTATAATATAGGTCTTTTATCTGAAGCATAAATTCAAAAAAGTTAAGTGTTTCTCTAAGCCACTGATGTAGTATCTATAAATATTAACACAATTTCGCCCGATTACCAAAGCAATTTGCCCGGGAAATAATCTATCGATGATTAGTGCCGGGGATATTGTAATCCGCGCTATTTGTTGGAAGAAAAAGAAAATAAACGTATATTGCAGCGAATTAGGATCTGGAAAGGTATGTGGAACTTTTCTTTCGGTGGAGGGCCGCCCCGATTTATGCGTTTGAACCTACAGCTTTTAACTACCATCCTATAAACATGCCAGGAATTAAAATCCAATATATAACACTAACAGAGGAGCATTCATATGCCACAGCAAAAACCGCCATTTGATCTTAATGATTTTCGGCCGCCCAGTGTGCCGGGAAATCTGCTTAAGATTGGTGTGCCGATCGTTCTGCTATTATTAGTCCTAACCTCGTCGTTCTTTACGATTGATACCGAAGAGGTCGGGGTTGTGTTACGCTTCGGTAAATTTGACCGGGAAGTGCAGCCGGGCTTAAATTTTAAAATGCCCCTGGGCATCGAAACGGTTTACAAGGTACCAGTGCGAAAACAGCTTAAAGAAGAATTCGGCTTTCAAACATTGGATGCCGGGGTGCGTTCCCGCTATGCTAACCGGGATTTCTCCGACATCGCCCTGATGCTTACCGGGGATTTAAACATCGCGGAAGTGGAGTGGATCGTGCAATATCGTATCAATGATCCCTACAAGTTTCTCTTCCGCGTTCGCAACCCAACCCAGACGTTTCGCGATATGAACGAGGCGATAATGCGGGAAGTGGTCGGCGACCGCACCATTAATGAAGTGATCAACATCCGCCAGGAAATCGAAGCCGTGGTGAAATCCAAGCTGCAGGAGAGCGTCGATAATTACGAACTGGGCCTGGAAGTTGAACAGGTGCAGCTGCAGGGTGTTACCCCGCCGGACCCGGTAAAGCCGGCCTTTAATGAAGTGAATGAGGCCGAGCAGGAGAAGGAGAAACTGGTTAATCAGGCGCAGGGAGAATACAACAAAGTGATCCCGAAAGCACGCGGTGAAGCGGACCGGACCATTCAGGAAGCGGAAGGTTATGCTTTGCAGCGTGTCAATGAAGCGCAAGGGGACGCCGCCCGTTTTACTTCCCTGTATACAGAATATCGTAAGGCAAAAGAAGTGACCCGCCAGCGGATTTATTTGGAAACGCTGGAAAAAGTGCTCGGCAAAGTAGGCAACAAAATTATAACCGATGAAGATGCCAGCGGCGTGTTGCCATTATTAAATCTGGACAAGGGAGGTAACTAAGATGAAACGACTGGGAACCGCAGTAACTGCAATTATTGCACTGCTTATTGTTATCGTCATTTACTCCTTTGCCTACGTGGTAAAAGAAGTTGATCAGGTTGTTATTACCCAATTCGGAAATCCCGTTGGCGAGCCGATTACCGAACCGGGGATTCATTTCAAAATTCCCTTGATTCAGAAGGCGAACTTTTTTGACAAACGCTTTCTGGAGTGGGATGGTGACCGGGAACAGGTGCCGACAAAAGACCGCCGTTTTATCTGGGTGGATACTTATGCGCGCTGGCGGATCGATAACTCACTGCTCTTTTTACAGCGCGTAACTAACGAGCGTGGTGCGCAAACCCGCCTCGACGATATTCTCGATAGTGAAACGAAAAGCGCTATTGCCCGCTACGATCTCATCGAGCTGATTCGTACCAGTAACCGGGAACCGATCAAAACCGATGATATTACCGAGCAGCTGGGAAATGCCGAATTTGCCCAGATTGAGGTAGGACGGGAGCAGATTACCCGGGAAATTATCGAAGCGGCGGCCCCGAAGTTAAAAGAGCTGGGCATCGAGTTGCTCGATCTGCGCTTTAAGCGCATCAAATTCCTTGATGAAGTGCAGCAGAGAATTTTCGAAAG
>JAUIFT010000017.1 GCA_030430345.1 Calditrichia bacterium
TTCACGGTATCCACACCGAGCTTGCGGGCATAGATCGGATCGAGCGCATGCTCCGCATCGACAAAAGCGGCCAGGCCGCCACTGCGCTGCGCTTCGGCAATAATGTGCAGCGTCAGGGTTGTTTTACCGGAAGATTCCGGACCGTAAATTTCAATAATACGGCCCCGGGGAACTCCCCCGATTCCCAGGGCACTATCCAATGAAATAGAACCGGTAGAGATAACATCAGCCGTTACCTTCGGCCGGTCTCCCAAACGCATAATTGATCCTTTACCAAATTGACGCTCGATCTGGGACATTGCCAGATCGACTGCTTTTTTCTTATCGCCATTCTGTGCGCTCATGCTGACCTCAAAGTTAAGTATTGTTATAAATGAATTTTTTCTATCCTGCTTGATACCCCTGTTTTTGCCTGTGCAAAAACAATATAGTGAACAAATATATACTGCCAATATAGAGTAACGAAATAGCATTTACAACTATAAATTTACAAAAATGTAATTTTTTTAGAATTTTTTTTTCGCTGCCCGGAAAAGCGCAGGAACAGGTGTTATCGGGCAGCAGAAAGCGGGAAGGAAAGAAGGGTGGTGTAAATCGGGCCCTGCGGCGTCAGCGCGCTTTTGATCAAATCAATATGAGTGACGGGGATTTTCAGAGTAGGAAAATGATAGTCGCGGATTGCCGAAGCAGCGTCTGAGGAGCCGTGATTCCGCCGCACCCGGCCGATGGTCAGATGCGGGTTAAAACGACGCGCTTCCCGGGGAAATCCCCGCGTTGCCAGCGCTAAATCAATTTGTTGGTGTAATTGGCGGAGCTGGTCCTGCCCTGCGGAATGGAGCCCCACCCAATATACGCGCGCCCGCTTCAAAGAAGGAAAAGCCCCGGTGCCCTCACTCTGCAAAGTAAAAGCGGGGACGCCCTCCAGCGCTGCCAGTAAACCCGCTTCAACATCACTTTGTTGCTGCGGGCTGATATCTCCCAAAAATTTCAGGGTGAGATGAATACGGTCCGGCTGCACCCACTTGATGCCGTCACCGCTACGCCGTAACGTATTGCGCATCTTTGTAAATGCATCCAGCAGTGCTTCCGGCATTTCTATAGCGATAAACGCACGAATAGTTTTCATGTCTTCTTATTTTACCAAACCATCCAATCCGATACAACGGCGGATATATGAGATCTGCCCCATGTGGTGAGATTCATGAAAAACAATAAAGGAAAGCATTCCCATCACAGTATTATCGCCATGCGGGAATTTTGCCGGCAGCTTCCTGCTCAACTCCTTATCACTCAATTGCGATACTTTTTCGATAAGAATTTCACTACCGCTCTCCCAGGCGGCCAGCACTTCTTCCACGGTCGGGTAATCCCGATCGGGATGAAAGCGTGATCCTCGTTTGAAGGTTTCCTGCCAGGAAAATTCCGCATTAACGCGAAGCATTTTTAAAGCATTATAGCGACTGTTGGTCATATGACCGGCAATCCAGACGATCGGATTGCTTCGCTCGCCGATTTGCTCGTAGTACTGATCCAGATCCAGATCCGCCACTCCCTTATTAAACAGGTAATTGCCAGCTTTTAGCAAACCAACAATGCCGACTAATAATGGATTCATCTCCTGCTCCTTTCAATTATTTTTTCTTGCAAAGAAAAAATCTACCCCAACCTCTTTCCCATCGTTACTCCCTTCGATGCGTGCATGCAACGAATCCGGCGTTAATTGCCGGTAAATAATTCGATTCGGAAAATCATGTGCTTTATTTTCAAAAACAAATATCGCATTTGTATCATCAACTAATTTGAAAGAAACCGGCCCGGGGTTATGATCGACTAAAGGAACGTAATAGATGCCATCCGGGGTCACTTCCAGGGAGATGCGCTCGGTAACAGCACTGTCGCTGCCGCTAATTTTATAGACCACCGCACTCATTTTATTATCATCCGTTTTTCGCCATTGTTCCAGCATTACTGCCGTTCTGCCCTGGCGTTCCCACTCACCGACCAACCATTCAAACTGCGCTACCGGCGACGTATTTTCCGTTTTTGGCGCCGGTGTTTCGTCATTTGCGCATCCGGTGATCGCTACTGTGAAAATTAGCACCCAAATAAATTTTAGTAAAGTTCTTCGCATGATGCCACCCCTTTATATTTCCCGGAAACCGGGCAAAGGATTAAAAACTGAAAAGTAAGTGAGGAGCAAAAATATTTAGATAATACACCGATGACCTTTGTTTATCTATAGCCTTTGCCTATT
This sequence comes from Calditrichia bacterium, assembly GCA_030430345.1. The sequence goes on from JAUIFT010000017.1 coordinate 2,255, forward strand.
TGTAGATTTGCAAATGGGCAAAAGGTGCCAGAGTTCATCGTGCGGATCTTTTTAGTGCGCCCCCTTTATCAAATATTTTTTGTCCCACTACCTATACTGACTCATCCCTGCATAGTTTTATATAACAAAAGCACGGAAAAAGACCTAATATTTTCCGTGCTTTTCATAAATTTTATTTCGCAAGTGGTTATCCCATGGAATGTAATGCGACTCTGTTTCCCTCGGAATCGACAAATATGGCAAAGTAACCGATCTCATCAGTAATTTTGGTTTTTGGTACCACAGTTTTACCGCCGGCGCCATCCACACGGCTCAAGATGTTTCCTAAATCATCGCCGCCATTTAAATAGACTATGGTGCCGCTATCGGACGGCTGATACCATTCGCCCGCACAAACCGCGCCGCTGACTTCCCCTTTCATACCATCTCCGGGAAAAAAGCCCATCATTGTACCATTCATTTCATTGGTGGGCATTTCAATCTGAAAAATATCGCTGTAAAATTTTACTGCCCGCTCAAAATTTGCCGCGGGAATTTCGAACCAATTAACTGCATTTGCCATAGTAATTTCCTTTCATTTTAGGTGAACAAATATCCACTAAACATATATCACTCAATGCGCTATTTCAAGCTATTTTTTATTTTTTGAAATGTTATAAGGAGAGACGGCAGCATTTCTAGTTAGTTGCAAAATACTGCCGCAGGGATGAAAAAGATCACTTACAAATTTGCGCCCAATGAGAGGTACCAAACTGGCTTACTGGTGCTGCTCAGGTTATAGCGCCAGGCAACATCCGCCCGTAACAAAAAATAAAGAATATTGATTCTCGCCCCAAAACCGTATCCGCTAATAATATCCCGGAGTTCCCGCTCACCATTCGCATTACGCCGGGTGCCCCGCCAGTTCGAATTTTTGTACCAACTTTCTCCGGCGTCAAACGCTGTGCCGACATCATAAAAGAACACGCCGCGAACATTGAACACCCGCAATGGCGGGAATCCCAGCCCGAGAAAGCGAATGAGGGGAAAACGAAATTCCAGGTTCGATAGCAAATAACGGCTGCCTTCAGTTTCGTAAAAAGCAGCGCCACGAAGCGGGGTGGCATATTCGGAAAAATAGACATCGCGAATAGTATCGGTACGGCGGCTGCCGCGGAAGTCGGGATTGACCCAATTATCGATACCGCCAACGAAGAACCGTTGTGGAGCCTCGCCAAAGCTGGCGGCCCCACTTACCCGAAAAGCAAAATTGTAATCGCTGTTTACCATGTAATACCGCCGGTAATCCAGCGACAATGTCCGGAAGTCATATCCTTCTCCGGAAAAACTGTTCGCCGCTTTAAAACTAATGATGTAGCGGCGGCCGTCAATCGGGCCGATGCGATTTTTCTGGATGGAATCATGCACGTAAGATAATGTCGGCAGCAATGTGGAAAGGCGCTGATCATTTCTTGAGAGCGTCAGATGCTTCAGGGTAATATCGTTCCAATCCAGGTTTAGCTCCAGGCGATTGGATTTATTAAAAGGATATTCCAGGGAAAAACTTAATCCGTAGGTGCGATAGCGTTGATTTTTAACTTCATTATTGTCGAAAAACAAGGTTCGTTGACGGGCACCAAAACCATAGCTGAAGCGGTTACGGGAGTTCTGGTAAAAAATGCCCAGTCCGCTGTTTTTTAGCTCATTGACAATATCGACATTCAGCAGGAATTTATGATCACCCAGCAAATCACTATGGGCAAAGGTGGCATTTACCGCTGCGCCGAGCAGGATGTCGTAACGGGGATTCAGATCGAGCACATCCGGGGTAAATTTCGGCCGATACTTTTTTATTTTGTAACTGCCGTCTTCTGCGCGATACTGGCCTTGCGCCAATCGGGCGTTTTGCCGTTTCACCCGCTCTACAGCGGAGCGGTTCCCAACCACAAAAACATGCTCACTTAAGTCTCGAATCCGCCGCACTCGCGGACGATTATTGGGCGACAGTAATTTTTTTACTTCATCCCGTTCCGGATCCCAGTCCCGGGCAAACGGGGGACGTTTTTCCTGGAAACGCACATCCGCATAAACCGTTTTCCGCAGCGGCACCGGTGCGCGATCCAGTGGCTTGTGGAGCATATAAATATCATATCCGCCCTGGTAATAGGTTGTAAAGACCATGCGCTTGGCGCGGCGGTCCCAGTTGATCTGGTAGATACCGGAGATAACATCGGTCACGCTGTAATATTCCCCACTGTCCAGATTCTGCAACACCAGATTTGAGATGCCATTTTCGTCGGAGACATAAGCCAGGGTATTGCCATCCGGGGAGAAGATCGGGCTCCCTTCTTCCCAGGGGGTATCGGTAATGCGTTCGACTTTCCGGCTTTCCAGATCGAGAATATAAATGTCCGTCGCCCCGGTCACCAATTCGCTGAGGGGGATATCCGCGGGTGTATGCTCCGGGGTAAGGTAATAATTACGATTGGATGTGAAGGCAAGCTTCTTTCCATCCGGCGACCAGGAAAGATCATCATCGGAAAAATAATCATCGGTCAGCCCTTCTACGCGGCCATCGGCGAGATAGAGCAGATAGATACCACTGCGCCCATCCTTGTTGCCGATAAATGCAATCCGCTCGCCATCCGGAGAACAGGCGGCGGTGTAAATGCCATCCAGGGCCGGCTCAAATTTTTGGAGATCGCCGGTTTCGATGTTAATCATAAAAATGGCGTCATGCGCCCCGCTTTTCGCGGAGAATACTAGTTGGCTGCCATCGGGGCTGAAGCTCATTCCCGGACGCAGGAAATGCAGTTCCTCAAAAGAATCGGATTTCGCCCCTTTAATCAACGTCTTGATTATCCGCCCGCTCAGTGCATCCATCAGGTAAACATTGCGATAACCGTTATGCTCGGCGATAAACGCCACCTTGCTGCCATCCGGAGAAATCGCCGGGCTCACATTAAAAGCTGTCTTCCGGCGGCTATGATCGGTGAGTTGACGGGCGATCTGTCCCGGTTCGCGGCGGCTGGCGATTTCCGGCCAGTATTCCCGGTGCAGATAGCGATGCCATCCCCGGGTAAACTCGCGGATATTTACCCCGAGCGCTGAACGAAGCACTTTGTCAAAAAAGATATTTTTTTTCAGATGATAAATAAGATCGGCAATCTCTTCCCGGCCGTAGGTTTCCGCGATATATTTGAATACCGAAGCACCTCCCTGGTAAGCCAGGGAATATTCCAGCGTGGCGAGATTGGGTAAGTAATTATTCACCACGGCATCGCGGATGACCATATCTTTACGAGTCGACCAACCCTCGGATTGAAATTCGGCGAGACCTTCACTAAACCAGATCGGCGGCCGGTAGCTCTCGGCAGTAATCACCGAAGTAAAGAGGCCTTTGTAGAGCATATCGTTCATCACCCCATGGACAAGCTCATGATGCACCGCGTGGCGAAACTGCTCATAATCGCCTTCAAACTTCACCACGATGCGATTCTTGAAAAGCTCCGTGATCCCCTTGGTCGCTTCGCTGAAACTATGACTGACCACATTAGTCTGCTGCCAGTCGTTGTGGGAGTTATAGACGATAAAAACGATGCGGGTTTCGATTTCATATTTGAAATCCCGCTTGATTTGCAGGTAGGCGTCTTCGGCGATATCGGCAGTGAATCCGGCCAACTCGTCCCCGCCTTCGTAGAAATAAATATCGAAATGTTCAGTTTGTATAAATTGCCAGTCGAACTGTTTATACTTTACTTTATTTTTCCCAAAAGCAAAGGCCAGCTGGGTTTGGCAAAGACAAAGAAAAATGATGATAAAAGCTAGATAGCGATTGTGCATGCAACCCTCTGTTGACGGAAGTATGGAACGTACACTATAATAAAACAAAAAAGATGGTGGAAATGCTATCCCCAAAACAGGCCATATTTGCGGGGGAAACTCCTGCCGACCGGAAAGACTTTACCCCAAATAGGGTATTATAAAGTTTTCGGCGTAATAAATGACCGTAAGTGGCGGCGTTCTTTTTGCCCGATCCAGTAAGCCAGCGGGTCGCTGAAAGGCCGGTAGCGCACCCCGTAAAATGGAGGAGATTTTTCCTGCCGCCGGTCGCCTCCGGCAATGAATTTACGATAATCCGCCCCATCCAGTTCCCGGAACAATTCTACCGCTTTCAACCGGTAGTAACGCGCCCGGTATTGAGACATTCGCTGCAGGGGGTAAATTGCCCCGCTCTGCGTTTTGAAAGCGGCTAATGCTTTCTTCTTAACTGCGATAACACCGGAAACATCGCTGCAGCGATTCACCAGCGTTTGGGATAGCGGTACACCCAATTCGAAAATACGGACGATCTGCCCGGTTTCAGTGAGCCGCGCCACAACTATGGCAGTTTTAATATGCTCCGGGTGAAAATCGACACAGGACGGTGCATAAATTATATCGGCAGCAGCAATGTATGGCGCTAATTTTTTCTGCACATCTTTTTCATGCCAGTTACCTTCCGGCAGCTGTAAATGCACCAGGTCAACTCCGAGTATCTCGGCGGCAGACTGAATTTCCAACGCTCGTTTTGCCGCCATTTCATCCGGGGACAAATTTGCTGCGCGGGATTGCCGCCCATCAGTAAGAACGATTGCAGTAACTTCATCGCCCTGTTGGCGGTGCAACACCGCCGTACCGCCCACACCAATGGTTTCATCATCGGGATGCGGCGCAATAATGACCACTCGCTGTTTGCCGGGAAAGGAAAGTAACGGTACTCGCGGAGAGAAACGCCCGCTCAGTGAAAAGCCCCATTTCCAGCACTTTTCCACTGCGCCAAAGATGATGCTGCGCATGAAGGGTTTAAACGATGTCAAAGTCGCCCCCCATGGAGAACCAGCGATTGGCGTCCCGCATGACATCATAAGAGAGATTTTTCTGTAATGGCACAATCGACACCTCGAAAGCGCTAAAACGTTTTACGAAACCGGCAAGGCGGAAAGGGCGGCTTAAGCGGGTCTGCCGGGCAACGACTGTCAGTACCGCCCGGGCACCGACATCGTATAAAAAACCAAGGGCATAGTGGATCAATGCCAGGCGGGTTTTAATATCTCCCGGATCGGTAAAGATATCGGTGATGTAGCCGACGATACCATTCTCCAGATGGCGCACCCGCAAAGCGAGATAGCCCAGCGGCGTTTCTCCGGATCTGGCCAACAACAAATTGTAGCCCAATGCCGGGGCACTGGCATAGCGGTAAGTTACCCATTGGCGGTCGCGAACCACCAGTGCATCGTATTTCAATTTGAAGCGCTCCCAGAGTTCGTCAAATGCATCATCGGGTTCGCTAACCGTGCGGATTTCAATATCAGAACGCTCCGCCCGGGTCGCTTTTTTCAAAAATGTATTCCCCATCTTTCCAACCGCCCGCAAGGGCATTGCAAAAAAATTTTCGAATGGCAGGCGTTCCTTCAGGAGCAGATCGAGGCGGAGCGGTTTCCAGAGCCAGTTGGCATGATACATCGTCTGCCAGTTCAGATAACCGGAACGGCTCCCCCAGCCTTTATGGGGAAACCCGATCACAAAGCCCACGCCCTGCGCCGCCCATTGGCGGTGCGCGGTTTCCCCCACCGCGGATAATATGCCCTGCCGGCGAAAATCGGGGTGGGTCATGACGTCGCAGACGTGCACGATGGGAATCTCTTCCCCGTTCAACCAGAAGCGCATCGCGGTGCTGGCATATTGGCCGACCAGCTGACCATTGGCATCCGCAAACCAGGTTGTCGGCGCCCCGATTGGCCAGGGGGTATCAATCACTTTCCAGCGATATTGTTCCGGGGTTATCGATTTGTTGAAGATTTGATTGAAGAGCGCTGCTGCCTGGTGCTCATCACCATCACGAAACCCACGCACGCGCCAGAGACATTCGGTTTTTTGAGGTTTTTCCTGCATTTCAACGACCTGTCAGTTGCATTTATTTTTGCCTGCCTACAGCAATACCCGGGCTATTTCTTGCCGTCTATTCAAAAAACACGTTTAGTAATCGGTTAATCAGTCTTCAAGCCGATTTTCCGTAAAAGTTTATCGAAACGGGCATCGCTTCGTAAATTATTGAAGCTGGCGTAAACATTCAGATATACCAATGAACTGGAGCGCTGCTGAAACGCTTCCTCCAGCCAGAGAAACGCCTGATCCTTATCGTTGAGCAGTGCATATAATTCGGCATACCGCAGCGGCGGGGAATTTTTCTTCTTAAAAAGCGCCAACTGCGATTGCCAGACCCCTTCCCAGCCGGATGCCTGATAAGCGGCTTCCAGGGCTGCTGGTGATTCACTCTTTTTCCCGGAGAGCCACTCCGCCGCTTTCAGGGTTTCCGGGAACATCCGTTTTTGCTCGTAGACGCGGCGGAGAATGCCGTGTGCCGGCAGAAAACCGGGGTCCATATCCACCGCCTTATTGCAGTATTCGATGGCCTCATCGTGCTGCCCGGCCAAAAAGGCGATTTTCCCCACATGCCAGGTGATGTGTACGGAAAGCGGGTCGATCTCCAATGCTTTCAGGATCATTTCCCGCGCGGCGGCGAATTGTTTCATCGCTGAGAGATATTCCGCGTACCACTGATAGGCGCGGGTATAGGCCGGCTTCAATTCTATCGCCCGGAGAAATTCTTTTTCCGCCCCGGGCCAGTCCCAGTCATACCAAAAACGAACAAATGCCAGCGAGGTGTGCGCTTCCGCCAGTTGATCGTCGATCGCCATCGCTTTTTTCGCGGCCGCTTTTGCTTTCGGCATCGCCTCCTGCGGAGAAAGCGGCGCGGAGAAAGTGCCGCCAAGCAGAATGTAGGCGTCGGCAAGTCCGGAATAGGCCAACGCATAATTAATATCTTTCTCCAGGGCTTCTTCAAAATATTCGATGCTCTTTTGGGAATCGAGGGAAGTGCCGCGGTTCAGGAAGTAGCGCCCTTTCAGATAGAGCTGATACGCTTCCTTGTTATCAGTATAGCGCTTGAATAAGGAGGCGCTTTCCCCGCCGCTGAGCTTCATCTTCAATTTTTCGACGATTGCCTGGGCAATGTCATCCTGAATGGCGAAGATATCGTCCAATTCCCGGTCATATTTCTCCGACCAGAGATGAAATCCATCGGCAACATTGATCAACTGAGCGCTCACCCGTACCCGGTTCCCGGCCTGGCGAACGCTGCCTTCAATGAGATGACTGACATTGAGGCGCTCCCCGATTTCCCGCACATCGCCCAGCTGTTCCTTCAGGGCAAACACCGACGTTCGCGATACCACCCGCCAGTTCTCTACCCGGCTCAAGGCATCAATCAACTCTTCCGTCATACCGTCGCAAAAATATTCCTGCTCTTTCTGCGCGCTGATATTCTTAAAGGGCAATACCGCCAGGGAAGGGGGCATTTCTTCGACCTGCGGGACCCAGTCTGCCACCTGTCTTAGATCCGCAATCAATTCCGTCAACTGTTGATAACGCTGCTCACGATCTTTCGCCAATGCTTTGTCCAACACGGATTGGAGAATTTGCGGGGCATCGATGCCCATTTCGTCCAACTTTTGCGGCGCTTCCGAGAGAATGGCATAGAACAATGCCTGGGCGTAATCTCCCTGAAACGGCAGCTCTCCGGTAAGTAACTCGAAGAGCACCACGCCGAAAGACCAGATATCACTGCGATGATCGACAGCATCTCCCTTGGCCTGTTCCGGAGACATATAGGCCGCGGTTCCGGAAATAAGTCCCCGTTCCTTCAGGCCGGCTTGATCGACGAACGTTGCCAATCCAAAATCCATGATCTTCACTTGCCCGGCGCTGTTCATCATAATATTAGCGCTTTTAATATCGCGATGAACGACCCCTTTCTGATGCGCCGCCTGCAGCCCTTCCGCAATTTGCATAGCAATTGGAACGACCGCTTCCGGGGATAATTTCCCCTGCTCAAAATGCTCGCTTAGTTCCTTCCCCTCAATATATTCCATCACAATAAACGGGCGTTCTTCAATCTCTTCAATGGCAAAAATAGTTGCCAGATTGGGATGGTTCAGGGCGGCCGCGGCCTGCGCTTCGCTATGAAAGCGCTGCCGGTCTTCAATATTCAGGGAAAGCTGCTCCGGGAGCCACTTAATGGCGACGTGCCGCTTCAAACGGGTATCTTCCGCCAGATAAACTTCTCCCATCCCGCCTTCGCCGAGCTTTTCCTGGATTTTATAATGTAGAATGGTTTTGCCAATCATACAGGCTTGTCTTTACCGGAAAAGATTCCCAATTGCTATTTTTTAGTTTAATCAATAGTAATACTTTATTGCCTGACAATCAACCCTTGGGAATTGGGAATTCCGAATGCGGAATGACAAAATAAAAGAGATTCTACATTCCCAATTCCGCCTTCCCAATTCCGAAATCGAGAAATCGTTGACAAGATTCCGCAAAAGACCTATCTTCGATTTGAAACGAGTTCAGCGTTCAATATTACCTTCTGCAGCTTGTAACTTCGAACGCTGAACTTTTGAATTCTGAACCTGGAACTTGAAAGGATGCTGCCATGTCATTAGAAAAACTTGATCTCGCACTGCTTCAGGAAGTTGAACAGCTAAAAACAGAAGGCCGGGCAAAGCCGCCGGAACGTATTATTGTCGATTATATTCCCCCGAAAGACGGCCGCGGCCCCCGCTACAAATTGCAGGATAGCGGCACGGAGTTTATCCGCATGAACTCCAACAGCTACCTTTCTCTGGCCAATCATCCGGATTTGATTCACGCCGCAGACGAAGCGACGCACAAGTTTGGCGTCGGTCCCGGCGCGGTGCGATTCATTGACGGCACCTTTAACTATCACATTGAATTGGAAGAGCGGGTCGCCCGGTTCGTCGATAAACCGGCGGCGAAAATTTTTAATTCGGCTTACACCGCCAATCTCGCTCTCGCCCTGACGGTGAACAACAAACAAACTTACTGGATCGGCGATGCTTTGAACCACAACAGTATTATCCGGGCAATGCGCATTTCCAATGTAGCTAGTGCAAATAAAGGCATCTACCAGCACAATGACATGGACGACCTAAAGCGCCATCTTGATGCCGTGCCCGAAGGCATCACCCGGGTAATGATTATTTTTGACGGCATTTTCAGCATGCGCGGCGATTTTGCCCCGGTGGATCAGATTGTCAAAACCGCCGCTGGCTACAACGAGAAATTTCCCGACGGCGTTATTACAATTGTCGACGATTCGCACGGTATTGGCGCGTACGGCGACAGCGGGCGCGGCACCCCGGAGCATGCCGGTGCCAATCCGGATATTATCATCGGCACCTTCGGGAAAGCATTCGGAGTAAACGGTGGATTCATTGCCGGCAGCGAAGCGTTGGTAGAAGCAGTGCGTCAGAAAGCGGATACCTATATTTACACGAATCCTTTAAGCGTGGCGGATTGTGCCGCGGCCACCCAGGCGATTGACATCGCAGACAGCGCTGAAGGCAAAAAACGCCTGCGGCAAATTAAAGATCGCACCGCGCAATTCCGCTCCGGATTGGCGGATCTTGGGTTTGAATCCATTCCCGGTCCGCATGCGGTGGTGCCGGTGTTGGTGCGGGATACCGCAAAGACTCACGAGCTGGTAAAACGGCTTTACGATGCAGGTGTGCTCGTCGTCGGTCTTACCTTTCCGGTTGTGCCGCGCGGTGATGAGACCATGCGTTTTCAGATAAATGCAGCCCATACTGCCGAAGATATCGATTATGTATTAAGCGTCATGGCTGGATTTAAAAAGTAAATGCAAGCAGACAACAACCATACAGTTGAAGACATCACCGAAAAAAAACTGCTGGACTTCTCTCAGCCGGCAGTTTTTCACTCAGCGGACATTGTTGATGATACAGTAATGGGTGGCGTTTCATCCGGTAGTTTGAAGGCCGGAAATAATGACACTGCTGTTTTCAGCGGCATCGTTTCTCTGGAAAACAATGGTGGATTTTCTTCAGTGAAAATTCGCTATCAGCCCGGCCCGCTGGCAGGATATCAGGGCATCTCACTACTTGTTAAGGGAGATGGCAAAGTTTACAGCCTGCGCCTGAAGACCAATAATGCCAACCGTGATTTTACCTATCGTGCTAAATTTCAAACTAAGAATAATTACTGGCGGAAAGTATATTTGCCATTCGAGATCTTTACGGCGGTTTTCCGGGGCCGGCAGGTGCCCCACGCCGACGAATTGAACCCCAACGAAATTCAGCATATCGGGTTCCTGATTGCGGACAGGCAAGATGGCCCTTTTCGTCTCGAAATTTCTAGCATCAATGCTTACAAAAAGATCCATGAAAATCATTAAAAAACTACTCATCATTCTCATCACTGCCTTCATTAGTATGGCGGTGATGCTCCTGATAATCGGAGGCGGTTATGGCCCGAAAGCCCATCTGCCAACGGCATTTATAGAGCGCGAAGGAACCTTCATTTTTGCCCACCGCGGCGTATTATATCCTTTTCCGGAAAACTCCGCCGGGGCGTTGCAGCATGCGAAATCCCGCGGCTTTCCCGGCGTGGAAATCGATGTTCAACTCAGTCAAGATCAGCAATTTTTTCTCTTTCACGATAAAACCGGGGAGCGTTTGTTAAAAATGCCCGGCCCGGTCACCGGCAGACGCCTCTCCGAACTTCAGCAGAATTTTTTGCAAAGCAAAGATCCGGAAATTCGCGAGCGCGTGCTTTCCCTGGCAGATGCGATTAAAAATTTTGGAGAAGATTTTATATTTTACCTGGATATGAAGCGGTATCCCGGCAATGCGGATATCGTTACCCGTGCGGGTCTCATCTACGATTTTCTCGTCCGGCATTCCGCCCGGGAAAAATGCATCGTATCCAGTGCCGACCCTTTATTTATTGCCTATTTGGAGTATCAGTATCCGGAAATCATTACCTGCCTGGAAGCAGTTAATCCTCCCAGCCATCTCCTTTTCAGCTGGATTCCGGTTCGTTTTCAACCGGACTTTATCGCTACTTTTCATTATAAAATTGATGAGAGCTATGTGAACTGGTTAAAAGCGAATAACTTGCTGGAGCGTTTTATCGCCTATACGATCAAAAGCGAAAGTGATCTGAAAAGTGTTCAGCAGTTGGGTATCCGGAAATTTATTGCCGATGACCACCCGTTTATACAACCTTTGTTGAATGCGGAATGACGAAGTTTGAATGCGGAATGTAAAATAATTTGCTTAATATTCGCCATTCCCTATTCCGCATTCGAACTTTCGCATTCCAGTTTCATCTGACAAGTAACATTTGCCGGACCTGCTGCTGATTGCCGGACCGTAGCTGATAAAAATATATCCCACTGGCCACCATTTTTCCGCTTTCATTACGACCGTTCCAGGCAGCAGTATATTGACCAGGAGAATGCTGTCCGTCAACCAGTGTCCGCACTTTTTCCCCGCGCACATTATAAATTATCAATCGGGTAAACCCGGCAGAGCCAATCCGATAGCGAATTGTTGTCGATGGATTAAATGGATTGGGATAATTTTTTTCCAGGGCAAAATTAAGTGGCAGATTGTTTTCCTCATTTATTCCGACAACAGCCAGATTAACATCATTACTATCCCGGGGCTCCAGTTTAAATTGACTAAA
>JAUIFT010000697.1 GCA_030430345.1 Calditrichia bacterium
GTAATATGCAAACGTGCCGTCATTTCGTGAAATCCGCTTTACTTCAAAATCTGTCGCCGGCCAGCCATCGCGATATTGCCAGGTAAGGTTAAAGAGCCATTTTTTGTTGGGACGATAATTCGCATCCAGGTTCACCGTGTGGCGCTGATCCCAGGCGCGGGGCAAATTGCCGGTTTGTTTTATCAGGCGGCCATCGTAGCGAATATCGGCAATGTTATCCTGTGCCCGGGATAATACATAGCTGAACCACCAGGTAATTTTTTTTCCGGTATCATATTTTAAATATAATTCGACACCACGGGATTCAGCATTATTAAAAGCTAACTGAATCAGATCATCCCGTGCTTCCGGAAATAACTCATCAATGTCCCGAAAGGTGTAGTATGCGTTACGAAGATCGCTCATTTTTTTATAATAACTTTCAATTCGGAAATGTAAACCGGGCCGAAATAAATGTTCTAATCCCAATACATAATGAACGGATTTTTCCGCAGGCTGATAACGCAATTCACCAAATTGAATGTTCAGATCATCAATCCCTTGCGCCTGGTAATAATGTCCCCAACCGGCCCGCAGAAAAGTATTCTTCCCCGCCATATAAACCGCGCTTACCCGCGGACTCCATATTTCATCGCTGCTATGCCCGATGTTATCGTAACGAAGGCCGGTTTCCAGCGTAAGGGGCGCTAATAATTTAAAACGGCTGGCGAGATAGGCCCCAACTTGATGGCCATCCCGGGTTTCGCTACTGCTAGAAATTGCCGTTTGCTCGATTAATTCCCCATCGGCATTAATAAATTCGTTATCGATGTTCTTGGAATATTGGTACTTTACATCTTGCCGTTTAATATCGGCTCCTAATTTCAGAAAAAGGTTTTTGCCTGCCTCAATCTCCCAATCCTGCTTAACCCCATAGAGTTGGTAATCACGATCATCATCCAGTGTGGCAATGGTAATATGTGCGTTAGGATCATCATCAAAGCGATTCCAGAATCGTTTTTGGGTGATGGTGCCGCCATATACAATTGTTCGGACTAATATCTGTGGAATAAAGAAAGACTTTAGTGTCAGCCAACCATAGTTATTCCCATACTTAGTATCGACAAAATCAACATTCGGGACCGTTCTACCTGCCTCAAATTCTTCTTCGTCGAGCTTGTAAGCATCATTCGCGAAAAATCCGTATATCGCCAGACGATGCTTCTTATTCAGTTGGAATTCCCCCTTTGCCAACACATCGTAATATTCCGGCTGAAGCTTGAATTCATCTTTCATCAGGCTGTTAAGAATGTCCAGGTAGCCGCGGCGGGCGGAGAGCAACCAGTTACCTTTACCATTATTAAAACTACCCATCGAAAACAGCCTGGCGTTCATCAGGCTGATGCCCAATGAGGTCTGCCGCTTCCCTTCCGTTGCGCTTTTAGTTGTCATGTTTAGTACGCCACTCATCCGGTCGCCATAATCTGCGGAAAATCCGCCGGTCAACAAATTCACGCCCTGGATCGCTTCAATGTCGATGGTGCTAAACAATCCTCCGCCAAAATCTTTTTGATGAAACGGTTTGTAGATCTGCATACCGTCTAACAGCACCAGCACTTCATCAACATCACCGCCGCGGATGCTAAAATTCGCGGAAAAATCATTCGCGGAGATACCGGGAATTCGCTGTACTGCCCGGGTTATGTCTTCTGCCCAGCCCATATTCTTAATTTCTTCGCTGCTAAGGGTCTGGCGGATCGCGGGATCATTTCCCAGCAATGCATAGCTGCCGGGTGAAACAACGACGGCTTTAAGCGAAATAATCGCCTCTTCCAGAACAATATTTCCAATATCAATCGTTTCGCCAGCGGTGACGGTAATATTATTGGAATATTCCAGTTGATAGCCGACATATTCGAAGCTGAGGCTATATTTTCCTTCGGACAGGCCCGCAATCAGAAACCTTCCATCTTCATCGCTGGCTGTTCCCCGATGATTACCCGCCAGGGAAATATTGACGCCTGCCAAAGCATTATTGGTCCTGGCATCGATTACAGTACCTTTGATTGCCCCGGTATTTTGCAACGGCAACTCTCCACTCGCATACGTCTGCCCGAAAAATGCAACGACGACAGTAACACAAAATATCTTGCGCCAAATCAAATGATTTTTCATTGGTTTCCTCCTTTGGAAAAAACTGTATTAGAAACTGATTCGGATGCCGGCGCGGTTACCGGCCAAATAGGGTGCGTATTTGATTCCTAACGACTGCCGCTTGTAGTTGTTCACCAAGGTACTACCGACCCAGTAACCGATGGCGCCTCCGATAAGCACATCGGAGGTCCAATGATGACGGTCTTCCATTCGCTGCAAGGCAACGCCCACGCCGACGGTATATGCGAGATATTTAACCCACCATTGGTCGTACTGTTTGGCTATCACTGTCATTAAAGCAAAAGCGCCGCTGGTGTGTCCGGAAGGGAAAGAGCGTAATCCTACATCATGACTGAACTTAAACAAATTAAAATCTGTCGCAGTACGGTTGGTATTGGGGCGGGCGCGACTAAATAACCC
>JAUIFT010000698.1 GCA_030430345.1 Calditrichia bacterium
CCACATATTCGCCTTCTTCCAAGAGTTCCACCCGTTGTTCGGTTAAAAGATCGAGCATTTTTAAACGAACGTCCATAAAGGTTGAAGGGCTGAACACATGATTCCAGCTAACGCCGTATTGCAACGAGGTCGTATTAATTTTGGCAACGCTGAGGGTTTGGTCAAACATCCAGCGGAGCCATTGGCTGCCAATATCATTCTCGTAGCCATTATCATACAAAAAGTCGAATTTGAATTTATTAGAGGCATTCATTCGATAAACAACATTACTGACAAACTGCCGTTCCAAATCCGGCTGTGGCGTCGGAATCACCGGTTGAATAGTGCTTTGCCGTGTAGCGAAGAAAAGCGTCGCCTTTTTCGAAATCGGCCCACCAGTAGAAAAATCCAGGCGGGTATCGATACTCTTGTCATAATCACGGCCGACATCGCGAATCGCTTGCTGCCAGAGTAATTGCCCCAGGCGAGCCACTTGCAGGGAATCGTCACGAGTCAACGGATTCGGCGGCCAGACATTTCGCGGCGGCAAGTAGGTGGGACCAAAACTAAAACTGACATCGAACAACGGTTTACCCGGGTCAACAGGATTTTCCTTCAGCCACTCATCCACGGAGCTCAACAAACCATAGTAATCCAAATTTTCCGGATCGTAAACACTGCCTTCCCAGGTTTTGTAATAGGGCAATGTACTGCTAACTTCCAAACGGCTGGTCCAGGCCTGGCCTCCCTCACGGGTAACCATATTTACTACACCAGACTGGGCATTGCCGTATTCGGCACTAAAACCACTGGTATATACCTCGATTTCCTGTAACGCTGTAGTAATCGGTCTAAATGCCCGGCTTCTCGTAAGCGGGTTGACGATACTGCTTCCCCCCACTAGATAAAGCGCTTCGCCGGCGCGGCCGCCGCGGAAATTTTCCCCAACGACATCAGCCTGTAAGGAAAGAATATCGCTGACATCACTAACACCCGCGATACTTTCGATATCATCCAATGAATAGCTTTGCTTGGTTGCCGTAACATCTTTCTCAACCCCTAACGGAGCGTAGGCAGTTACTTCTACCGCGTCGGACTCAATAGTTTCTGAGGTAAGCGCATAATCCACACGGGTGGTGCGATCGACAACAACCCGCACTTTCTGGCGAACCTCCTCGCGATAACCAACATAGATTACCCGAACATCATATAATCCCGGACGGAGATTCAATATGAAATAAGTGCCATCAATATCGGTGGCTGCACCGGTAGGCGTTTCGAATTTTATTAACTGAGTACCGCTCCACATGCCTTCCACAACAACATTAACACCGACCAGCGCCTCGCCGCTCGCTTTATCAGTCACCTGCCCGGACAGTTTACCGGTTTCCCCGGCATAGATCATAATTACCGGTAGCAAGCTAAAATATAGGATTCGCATAAATTTCGTCATCATGCGATAACCTCCTGGTTTTCTAAAAAGATCATTGTATTGATGACCGGATTCTCCCATGGATTATTAGCGTTTGAACCATTATAAAACCTTGTCATCATCACGTTATCTTTCAATTTAATTCTCCAAAATTACAATTTGAACGCTTTAGCGCGCCATCCATCCGCCATCGACGGTTAACAAATGGCCGTTCACATAATCTGATGCGGACGAGGCGAGAAAAACCACCGCGCCCTTCATATCTTCGGGGTTTCCCCAACGGTTAGCGGGGATACGGGCAGTAATCGCCTGGTTGCGCTGCGGATTTTCCCGCAATGCCTGAGTGTTATCGGTAACCATATAGCCCGGGGCAATGGCATTTACACAGATACCATGCTGTGCCCACTCATTCGCCAGCGCTTTCGTAGTTTGAGCAACCGCCCCCTTGCTGGCGGCATAGGAAGGCACGGTAATGCCGCCGGAAAAACTAAGCAGAGAAGCGATATTAATAATTTTACCATAACTGCGTTTTAGCATATCCCGTGCGACTGCCTGGGAGAGGAAAAAAACCGCTTTACTGTTTAGATCCATCACCGCGTCCCAGTCTTCTTCGGAGAAATCGATTGCCGGCGTACGGCGAATAATCCCGGCGTTATTAACCAGAATATCTACCTTGCCAAAATGAGTCAGGGTCTTCTCAACAAACTGGCTAATCGTATCCAGGCTGGAAAGGTCGCCATGCAGGGAAAGTGATTTTCTGCCCAGAGACTGTATTTCCTCGGCAACTGCTCTACGTTCCCGGTGATCAACCAAAACAACATCCGCGCCGGCCTCCGCCAATCCAAAGCTCATCGCTGCCCCCAGTCCAGTACTGGCGCCGGTGACCATCGCGACTTTTCCTGATAGATCGAACATTTTTATCATTGTCATCACTTCTCTTTTAAAAAGGTGTCAACTTACTTAGAAAAATTAAAACAGGAGGATGTTCTGCCGCCGGAATCCCGGCAACAGAACGCCTCATCCAACTTACTTCATCAAAATCATTTTCTGCTCTAAAGTCTTTGGATATTGTTCCAAAAACATAACTTACTTGATCTAGTGCATTTGCTAGATACATTGATGCTGCTCTAGAGTCTAATT
>JAUIFT010000018.1 GCA_030430345.1 Calditrichia bacterium
CCAAACAGGTATTGATGCAATCCTTCCGAAAGCATCACCATTGTTAACACGCCTCCCACCAGAATTGCCGGCAGCGCATCCAGTGTCGGCTTCAGACGTCGGATATCCCGTTGTACGCCGGGATCAAAGAGAAACCAGTGGATCAATGCGCCGAAGTTTAGTAATACACCAAAAAGGGCAACAGTGCCCCATCCGAGGGCGTGTGCTGGTGTGGTTTGGGGGTAATACGCAGAGCTCATCACGAATGCAGAAACCAATGCAAGGGTGCCGCCGATAGCACGGGCCCTTCCGGAGTATCCCTTAAAACGCTGGCTATCGAGGATTTTTTGCTGTAAATCGCGCACTTGCGCCAGGGCGTGATGAATGTGATTGGCAATCATTAAGGCTCCTTGGATAATGAGTCAATATAGCTACACACAAACTACTTTGCAAGACAAAGCTCGGTTTTTCTTAAGAGCTGTTTCAAAAACCGAAGAGAAAATATCATTCCATCCTTCAATAAGCAAATGCTTTATCATCATAAAAATAGCCTTTTCCGCGATAGAAAAAATTGTTCTTCGTCGCTTTTGCAAACGAGTTCACCCTCTTTTTGATATAACACTACAATAGAGTCTTATTTCATAAAACTTGCTCAAATCAACGAATCGCTGCCAAACATGGAAAACCCTTACAAATTCGCATATTTTCACTTATTATTGGTATCACTATCGATGACTATATGAAAGGAGCAAGCGACATGGCAAAGAATGATAAAAAGGAGTTCATCGATCCATTTGCGGATTTTGCGGAAATATATGAATTAACCCACAGCGGTAAGGGCGATGATCTTTCCCTTTATCTTGAATATGCAAAAAAAACCGGACCACCAGTGTTGGACATCGGCTCCGGCACCGGCCGTGTAGCCATTTTTCTGGCGGAAAAAGGCTACCGGGTATTTGGCATTGATGTTTCGGAAAACATGCTGAAGATCGCCCGCAAAAAAATCAAAACGCTGCCGAAAGCCGTCCGGGAGCGCATCCGCATGAAAAAACAGGATATGAGTGATCTTGATGTTCCCGGTAAATATGCGCTTGCCCTGATGCCCTACGGCGAGTTTGCCCACGTGTTCGAACCAAAGCGTCAATTGCAGGCGTTAAGTGCAATTCGTAAACATCTTAAAAAAAATGGATTACTAATTATTGGCATGAGTAACTGGGACCCCCGGGAGGAGCGTGTATCTTTGGAAGGTAATGAGATTACCCGCTGGGGCCATTCCATGCCTCTGAAGTACGAAGGGATATTTGAGGACAAGAAAAAAGATCGGATTATTACCCGCTACATTGCCCGGGGATACGATCCATCCGTACAAACCGGTTTACATGTTTACGTCCATGAAATTACTGACCGGGATGGCATTCTCATTGCACGAAAGACAAATGTATTGCCAATTCGTTATGTTTTTCGTTATGAGATGGAGCTCCTGCTGGAAAAGGCAGGATTTATTGTCGAAAACATCTACGGTCATTACGATAAGAGTGAATTTGCATATAATAGCCGCCGGATGATTTTTGTCGCCCGTAAGAGAGAAACTTGAAATTGAAGAACAGGAAATAACAGCTTTGCAGGAATCAGAAAAAAAATCGCTTTTTAGAATTTTAGTTTTTGTTGCACTGAGTATCGTGAGCGGTACGATCGTTGTTTTGGGCACCCTATATTTCTTAAACTTCGGCATCGTTCACCGCGGTGCCCGCTTCCCTATTAAAGCCAGTGAAACAACGATTATCAGCGGCGAGAAGTATCCTTTTCTCCCGGATACAACAGTCAAGAACGTTATTTTGTTTATCGGTGATGGCATCGGATTAAGCCAGATCACCCTGACGAGAATCCGTCATTTCGGTGCAAATGGACGCATGCACATGGAACGGATGCCGGTCACCGGCCTGGTCAGTACTCATGCCGCCAACAATTTGATTACCGATTCCGCCGCCGGTGCCACCGCCATGGCGATTGCCAAAAAAACCAATAACAAAATGCTCGGTGTAACCCCGGATGGCAAAGCCCACCCGGGCATCCTGCAAATCCTGCAGCAACGTGGCCTGAGTTCTGGTATTATAACAACCGATGATATCGGTGATGCCACCACTGCCGCCTTTGCGGTAAATGTAAAGCATCGTGATTTAAAGGAAGAAATTTCCCGCCAAATGTTGTTGTCAAAGGTTAATTTTCTTGCCGGGGATGCCAGTGAGATGTTCTTATTTGATGGCAAAACCGACCGGGATGCCGGCATTCAGCGGATTCGCGATCATGGCTATCATTTTCTGGAAAGTGCGCCGGCAGCAACAGACAGCGCCTATCCTTATATTCTTGCCCACCTTCCCCGCATGGCTGCCGATGCCGACGCAGACGGCGTAACCTTTGATCCGCAGAGCCCTACACTGGCAGAGATGACCACTATCGCCATCGAGCGCCTCTCCAAGGATCCGGACGGTTTTTTCCTGCTCGTTGAAGAAGAAGCCACCGATACCGGCGGGCATGTGAATCGCCAGCGGTATGTCACCGATCATCTCCGGCGCCTGGATGATGCGATACATCATGCCCTGGAATTTGCCTTAAAATCCGAAAACACCCTGGTACTGGTTACATCCGACCATGAAACCGGCGGGATGACCTTTTTCGAAACCCTTGGCGCGCCTCCCGATGAAGTTGCCGTAAATTGGTCCAATAATCGCCATACCGGACAGATGGTCCCGATCTATGCCTTTGGTCCCGGCGCAATAGAATTTACCGGGGTAATGGATAATGCCGATATTCCGAAGAAAATTGCGAGATTAATGAGGATTGAGGATTCTTGGGAAAGTGATTCGCAGAGTGAGTGAGCTAACATAAAAATGGGCAAATGGGCAGATTTGTTTCCGTTTTAATATGTCAAGGACGAATGTTCAACCATTCCATCCGGACTTTTTGCTGCTGCGGCGTAAGCATTCTTGGCAGGGAGAAGGCATGACGGATGCGGTTTTCGATGGTTTCCCCAGCGATTTTCATGGGACGGCCATCCCGGAGAATCTCCATTTCGTAGACTTCCCCGATATCCATCCGAAAAACATCGCGATAGAGCAGATTGGAATAATTCCGATGGTGCACGGCATGGCCGTTAAAGCGCTGGACGATATCCCCTTTTTTAATCCCCATTTCGGCAACACGCTCGTTTACCCATAACACTTCCACCGGGCCGGGATTATTTGAAAATAACATCCCAAGATCGCTGCGGCGCTCCTTCGCCGGAATTTCCTCATCATAAATAATCCCAATCGTTTCCAGCACATCTTTAGTCGGTAAGGGGGCATTGCCGATGATGTATTTGCGAATAAAATCTTCTACTTCCGGTCCGGAGTAGTCGATGAGAATTTCGAAAAACTTCTCCTCCGGCAGCGGCCGTTTTTTTCCATAATCCTTGCTGAGATCAACAATCACATCCCGTAAACCACGGCGGCCGTGGGTAAGGTCGAGCAGATGAATATCGAGCAGGGCGGCAACCAGCGCGCCACGACTGTAGACATTGAGATATTCTTCCTGATTTTGATGAGAGGTAAGGCTAATGTCCCTTAGACTGATATCCGCACCGTAAACATCTTCCTGAAACAGTTTCTGACGAAAGTCCTGCAACACATAATCATCCATGGACTTTAAACCGCCACGCAGTTGGATAATATCGGAGGCCCATTCGGTGACGCCCTCGAAAAACCAGAGGTGCTGAGTGGGCGTTGGCTTAAAAAAGTTGAATTTGTCGAGAATATCGCTGCGGATCGAGAAGGGGATGATCAAGTGAAAATACTCGTGCGCAATGACATCCTGCACTCGCCGGCGCACTTTCGAGAAATCATCTTCGCGGAAAACAAAGGCGGAACTGTTATGATATTCCACCCCACCAGCATCGGTATCTTCGAAGATAAAAAGCATGGTATAATCATCGATCGGTAAATCGCCGAGGAAATCATAGGTGGCGTTAAGAACGTCCTGCACCATTGGCATTACATCATCGGTGCTGATGCGATCGCTCTTCGAATAGCAATAAACATATACATCACTGCCGATAATTCGCTCCGCCTGATGGGTGAGGTAACCGAGCAAAATTGGCGCGCTGGAAAGGGCACCGAAATTCGGGCAGAGAATGCTGCCGTCGGTGTCGAGCAAATGGGATGTGCCGATGGTCCACTCGGCGGGATAATCGAGAGTCACTTTCAAGGGCGCGCCTTCCAATCCGGAAACGAAGCCAAAAACGCCCTGCCCGCTGATGAAGGCGAAATCCTGCTCCAACGTGGTGCCGAGCATTTCCATAATATTGCCGCCATTAGCCGGTGTATCCCAGGTTTCCGCGATTTCGTAGTAGATTCTGCTTACCCGCGTTGGCTGCGATAGCTGCCATTGATTAGTAGATATCTGGCGGGTCGGCACTTCGGCGCCATTGCTGTCAAACGCCTTAAAAGCGCGCACATAACGCCCAAAATCCATCCGGGCAAAAGAGCCTACCGCGGCAAAATTGAAACGATTGTTTACCGGCCCAAGCCGTGGCAATTCCAGGGTTACTTTGAAGAGATCATCAGCCCGATCGTTCAGGTCGACATAATATTTGCAGGCAAAGCGATAGGGCTCGCTGTTCACTACCGGTCGGGTGGCCGGTTGCGCACAGGATAGAATGAGGAGAAACAAGGCGAGAATCGTAATATAAAGTATTTTCATATTCAAAGCAGCGTTGGTCCAATTTGGGGGTATTCTATTTTTGCCACTGATCATCACTGATTTACACTGATAAAACTCTCCAAAAGATCTTAGTACACGACAATTTTTTAAAATTAAGGTCTAAGTCTATAAAAAGCAGGAAACTAACAAGCAATTCTTTATGTTCAATATTTTCAGCTACTTAATGGATTAAAAGCAATTTTTGTCGTGTACTAAGCCAAAAGATACAAAAATTTTTTATTTAAAAAACAATGAGAATCCGTTTCATCCGTGGCAAGACACCTTTTTGACTGAACAATTTATAAACAAAAAAGCGAATGCATTTAATAGCATCAAAAATCAATAACTGACGCTGAAAAAAACCGAGGTATTTCTCTACTACGGCAAATTGCGCAACCAGGCCGCTTTCAACGCCTGCGCTGCTTTGCTGGCATTTTCCATTGGTTGAAAGGCGTGGCGCACCCGAGAAGGGATGGTTTTGCAATTAAGCTGCACCCCTTCGCCCGCCCGTTCAACGAGCAGGGTATAGCTTTCTCCGACCTTCATGTCACTAACTAGTTGATAAAAATCCTGGAAATTTGCCAGGGTTATTTCGAGATCATTAAACCGCTTTAGCATATCACCACGCTGGAGGCCGCTGGAGGCCATATCCGCATCCAGCCAAAGGATTTTCACCGAATTCTCGCGGATACCGAGATAAAGCCCTGCTTCGCTGCGCGCTTCCTCAGTTTCGTAAACCGGCAGATATTCCGTAGCAATTTTCGCCAGGTATTCTTTTAATGGCAACGGTTTATTGTCAATAATAAAATCGTCAATAAATGTTTGCACTTCCGGAAAACTGAGCTCGACGATGCGCTGAAAAAAGGCATCCTCGGCAAACGGGCGCTCCCGATCATATTCCTGCCGGAGTTGCTCAATCACTTCCCGAAGTCCTTTTTTTCCTCCACTGAGTTCAAGCATACGAATATCGAGCAAAAAAGCAGTGAGCGCGCCCTGGGTATAGATATGCCGGAAGTTTTCCGGTGCTTTATAGGAATTCAGACTAATGTCCTGCAAACTTTTCGGTGCGGGACGAATCATTTCCTGCAAGATCATCTGGCGGATTGAACGGGTAAAAAATTCTGTTTGACTTTTCAAACCGCTGCGCAATTGCATGAT
Organism: Calditrichia bacterium; assembly: GCA_030430345.1. The sequence goes on from JAUIFT010000018.1 coordinate 5,875, forward strand.
ATGTGAGGCCCACTCGGTGACGCCCTCAAAAAACCAGAGATGCTGCGTCGGCTGCGCCCGCTGAAAGTCGAAATCATTGATTGGGGTACTGCGCACACTCAATGGCGTAATAACATGGAAATATTCGTGCGCCATCACATCGCGGAGATACATCTCCAGCCGCTCCAAAGACATTTCCCGAATCACATAAGCGGAACTGCCGGGATGCTCCAGCGCGCCGGCGGATTTTTGCCCGAACATAAAAAGAAAGCTGTATGCCGGCGCGGGCAGGCCGTTCATGAACTCAGCGGCAGAGAGCAGCACTTTTTTAGCAATCTCAAACACCGGGCGGGCAGCAATTTGCCCGGTGCGGGAATAGAGATACAGATAGACGTTGGTGCCGAGAATCTCTTCGGCGTGATAATCCAATTCCCCGAGCAGCAAGGGGGCATCACTTAAATCATCGAAACTTTCCGCGATAAAATCCGATCGGTCTTCTTCCGCCAGCACAAGATCAAGGTCACTCCCCCGCCGCCAGTCGGACGGGTGGCGGAGATGAATCCGCAGCGAAGCATCCCGTAATCCGCGAATATACCCAAAAACGCTTGGGCCATTGATGAAAGTAACATCCGGCTCAATTGCACTCCCGCCCATCTCGGCAATCCGCTGCACCGTCTTCGGATGATCCCAGGTTTCCAGAATGGTATATTCGATGCGCTCAATCCGCCACGGCTCACTCAGCCACCATTGATTGACATTTACTTTCTCCGTGGTCACTTCCCCGCCGGTGGCATCGAAGGCGGCAAATTTTTGTACAAAACGGCCAAAATTCTTCAGACTGTAAGATCCGGGATAAACCGCGGCAAAATTGAAGGTGTCATTTTCAGCGGTCAGATTGCTGACGGACATCACCACTTCAAACTGATCGCGCACCGGCCCGCTGAGATCGATATAATAGTTACTGCGAAATGTCCGCTCTCCGGCATCAGCCACCGGCTTTACCAACGGTTTGCTGCAGGCGCTCAGTAAGAGAAGGAGGCAGAGGAAGTACTTGTTCATCGATTATCCAGCGGTTTCAATTTGACGATCATTCATATTATCGACAAAAAATGCTTACAACAAGCGTAATGTCGAATGTCCAATAATTAATACCGAATTTCCAAGTAAGGTAGATGATCCACTTTTACATTGGAAATTTAATATTGGACATTCGACATTTCTTTCTAAAGTTTTTGGCAAAAAAGGGATTCTTCCCGAATAATATTCCCATTTGGCTTTCTGTGATAATTTTGTAAATTGGCCTTCCTGTTTTTGATACATCTATACCTGACTACTGAAAGAAATGAGGAAACTATTTTGGCCAAGCAAGAAAGATACATGCTGACCAGCGCCCTGCCCTATGCCAATGGTCCGATCCACCTGGGACATCTGGCAGGCGCCTACCTGCCGGGCGATATTTTTGCCCGTTACTGCCGGTTGAAAGACCGCGACGTTGTTTACATTTGCGGCTCCGATGAGCACGGCGTGCCGATTATGCTTCGTGCCCGCGATGAAGGCGTGCCACCGCAGGAAATCGTCGATCGTTATCATGCCATTATTGAAGACAGTTTTAAACGCGTGGGTATGACCTTCGATTACTACGGCCGCACCTCCTCGAAAGTGCATCACGAGACCAGCCGGGATTTTTTCCGCAACCTCGCCGCGAAAGATGTTTTTGTCACCAAGAAGGACAAGCAGTTATATGATCCGGAAGCGAAGATGTTTCTCGCCGATCGCTTTATCCGCGGCACCTGCCCGAATTGCAGCTATGAAGATGCCTATGGCGACCAATGCGAAAATTGCGGCACCTCGCTCAGTCCGAAGGATCTGATCAATCCGCGCAGCGCAATTACCGACGCGGAGCCGATCGATAAAGAAACCACTCACTGGTATCTCCCTTTGGCGGATTTTCAGCCGAAGCTGGAAGCGTGGATCAATGCTCATCCGGAATGGCGCTCTAATGTGATGGGGCAAATCCAGAGCTGGTTTAAGGATGGCTTGCGGGACCGGGCGGTGACGCGCGATCTCCCCTGGGGCGTGCGCATCCCGGAAGAGATTGCGGAAAGCGCCGACATCGAGCCGGATGGCAAGGTGCTCTACGTCTGGTTTGACGCGCCGATTGGCTACATCTCCGCCACGCGGGAATGGGCGCAGCAGCAGGGTGATCCGGAAAAGTGGAAACCTTACTGGCAGGACAAGGACAGCAAACTGGTGCATTTTATCGGGAAAGACAACATCGTCTTTCACTGCCTGATATTCCCGGCGATGCTGATGGCGCACGGCGATTACGTGCTGCCGGTGAATGTACCAGCGAATGAATTCCTCAACCTGGAAGGGAATAAATTTTCCACCAGCCGTAACTATGCGGTTTGGCTGAATGATTATCTCGATTCGCATGATCCGGATTCGCTCCGCTATGCCCTGGCGAGCAATATGCCGGAAACCCGCGATGCGGATTTTTCCTGGCAGGATTTCCAGGCGCGGCATAATAACGAGCTGGCGGATATTCTCGGCAATTTCGTTAATCGCACCTTTACCTTTATCAAGAAGTATTTTGATGGTGCCCTGCCCGCACGTGGCAAGCTGGATGATCTCGATCAGGAAATGATTGAGAGCATCGCTGAAACCCGGGACGGGGTTGGCTTCTACCTGGATAAATTTCAGTACAAAGAAGCGATTCGCCGCTTTATGGATCTGGCCCGTTTTGCCAACAAATATTTTAATGATAAAGAACCCTGGAAGACCCGCAAGGATGATCCGGCAACCTGTGCTACGACACTGAATATCTGCGCCCAGGTCACCCATGCCCTGGCGGTCTTGATGAATCCGTTCATCCCTTTTGCCTCCAACAAACTCTGGCAGATGCTGCAACTGGCAGATACGCCGGAACAGGCATCCTGGGATGCGGTTGGTGAGTTGCATCTGGCGGATGGCCATCAAATCGGCGAACTGGTTATTCTCTTCCAGAAAATCGATGATGCCGTCATCCAGGCGGAAATCGAGAAGCTGCAGCAAGCGCTGGCCCCGGCGGAAGAAGAAACACCGGAGCCGGGACTCCCGCAGATCACTTTCGATGAATTCATGAAGGTCGAATTAAAGACCGCAAAAGTACTCGAAGCAGAAAAGGTCAAAAAGGCGAAGAAATTGTTGAAGTTACAGATCGAAGTCGGCCGGGAGAAACGGCAACTGGTCGCGGGACTGGCAGAACATTATGCCCCGGAAGACCTGGTTGGAAAAACCGTGGTGATCGTCGCCAACCTGAAACCAGCGGTGATTCGTGGCGTTGAATCCCAGGGCATGCTCCTCGCTGTCGAAGAAGACGGCAAGCTGACCGTTGTTTCCCCGGAAGCAGCGGTCGCCTCCGGGAAGACAGTGCGCTAACGCGCCCGGTTCCGGGTTCAAAGTTCGGAGTTTAGAGTTTGATTGCTGCATCATTAACTTTGAACTCTGAACCCGGAACTCTGAACTTATTTCCCCAAAATTCACAATCCCCATTTTCCCACATCGCTCACAATAAATCTGCCCGCAAATTCTTATTCTGGAAAGTGTTATTCATATCGCTATTTGAAATTGCAGACCTTATCTCTCATTTCTACTCACCAGAAATTTTTTGATTCTTGCCAAACTACTTTCCTTAGGATAAATTAACCGCCTTGAACAATAAAAAAGAGGTTGGCAAAATGAAGAAATTTGAATCTCCTGATTATATGGATATTGACGGACTGTTGAGCGATGAAGAAAAAATGATTCGTTCCTCCGTTCGTGAGTGGGTAGACGCGAGAATAATGCCCGTCATTGAAAAATCTTATCAAAGCGCCACTTTTCCCAGAGAATTGATCAGCGAAATGGCTGAACTGGGGCTGTATGGTGCGAATCTTCCGGAAAAATACGGTTGTGCCGGCGTCAACAACGTCGCATACGGACTGATGATGCAGGAACTGGAACGCGGCGACAGCGGCATTCGCAGTTTCGCTTCCGTGCAGGGCGCGCTGGTGATGTATCCGATCTTTGCTTATGGCACCGAAAAGCAGCGGCAACACTGGCTGCCGAAGATGGCCTCCGGCGAAAAAATCGGCTGCTTTGGATTGACCGAACCCGATCACGGTTCCGATCCCGGTGGCATGAAAACCACCGCGGTAAAGGATGGCGACAGCTACATCCTCAACGGCGCGAAGATGTGGATTACCAATGGCACGATTGCAGACGTTGCAGTTGTATGGGGCAAGCTCGACGGCGTGGTTCGCGGCTTCCTGGTCGAAAAGGGTACACCAGGATTTTCCGCACCGGAGATGCACGATAAGCACTCTTTACGCGCATCGATTACATCCGAGCTGATCCTCCAGGATTGCCGAATTCCCGCAGAAAACCTGCTCCCGGAATCCGGCGGCTTGAAGTCACCGCTCGGTTGCCTTACCCAGGCGCGTTATGGTATTTCCTGGGGTGTTATCGGGGCTGCAATGGCTTGTTATGATGAAGCATTGAATTATGCAAAAACCCGTATCCAGTTTGATAAACCGATTGCTTCTTTTCAATTGGTCCAACAGAAACTGGTTTACATGGTCAACGAAATTACCAAGATGCAATTGCTCTCCCTGCAATTGGGTCGCTTGAAAGACGACAAGAAGTTCAAATTTACTCAAGTGTCTATGGCAAAACGGAATAATGTTTACCATTCGCTGGAAATTGCCCGTCAGGCCAGAGACATCCTGGGCGCAAACGGTATTACGGCAGAATACCAGAGCATGCGTCACATGTGCAACCTGGAAACCGTGAAAACCTACGAAGGTACTCATGATATCCACACATTGATCATCGGCTCGGACATTACCGGTATTCCTGCCTTCAGCTAAACTTTCGGCTAAAAGGAAGGTAGTTATGTCAAGGAAGAAGACGATTTTAATCATTGAAGATGATATTCAATACGGTGAAATATTAAAGGATGCGTTGCAACACTTCGGTTATGAAACGCATCTGGCCTATTCCGCCACCGGCGGGATGGATATTATCCGTAAATGCAAGCTGGATCTGATTATCAGCGACATCAATATGCCCAGCACTAACGGCATCCAGCTCGCAGAAAAACTAATGAAGATGTACCTGGATATTCCGCTGATCCTCATCACCGGCCTCGATGATCTCAACCTGATCAAACGGGCGCTGGAACTGGGCGTCAGCGATTATCTGGTGAAACCGATCAAACTTGATGAGCTGCCGGTGGTGCTCGAAAAGAGTTTCGAGCGCAACCGGCTGGTTTCCAAGCAACTGCAGGAAAATAAGGCAGAAACCCTGCTGAAGGCCCTGAAAGCCCTGATGCGCGCGCTCGATGCCAAAGATCATTACACCTGCGGTCACTCCCACCGGGTCGCTGCCCTGGCGATGCTAATGGCCGAAGTGCTTGGCCTGGACGCCGAACAGAAATATACCCTGCACCTTGGCGCTTACCTTCACGACATCGGTAAAATTGGTATGCCGGACGGCATCCTGAAAAAATCGGAAAGCCTGGAAGATTTCGAATATGATATCGCGAAAGATCACCCGGTGATTGGCAGTGATATTATTGGCGAGATCAACGAACTCTCTGAGGTCGCTTCGATTGTCCGCCATCATCACGAACGCTTTGACGGCACCGGCTATCCGGATGGATTGAAGGGAGAAGCGATTCCCTTCTTTGCCCGCATTCTTTCCATTGTCGATTGCTATGAAGCATTGGTGTCCGACCGGGTTTACCGCAAGGGGCATAGCAAGAAAGATGCGCTGGCAATGCTGGAAAAAGATGCCGGCACTCACTTCGATCCGGAGCTGGTAAAAATCTTTGCCCAGGCGATGAACAGCGGCCTGGCAAACAGCGTCATTCGTGAATTCGGCGAATCCGATCTCTACGAAATTTCCGAGGAAGAATCCTTCTGATAAACACAACATTTTGCACAGGACATGATAATGTCTGAAAGATCATCCCCGGCAGTTTTCTGTCGGGGATTTCTTTTTTATATCGAATGCGATGTTGCTACTTCGGATCCGGTTTCCATTCATTCTGAGCTTGTCGAAGAGTGAATGGAGGTTGGTTTCTTGATTTATAGAAATGCGTAGCGCAGGATGAATAGCACTGCAAAAATGGAAATCAACAGCGGCACTTCTTTTAGCTTGCCTTGCACGGCTTTCAGTACAGTAAAAGCGATAAAGCCAAAGGCAATGCCTTCGGTAATGCTAAAAGTCAACGGCATCATAATGATGGTTAGAAAGGCTGGAATTGCTTCACTGAAATCGTCCCAGGCAATAAAGCGCACGCTTTTCATCATGTAGCAGCCAACCACGATCAAGGCTGGTGCGATAATCGGATATAAGCGCACCCCTTCGCTGATTTCAATGCCGCCTCCGATCATCTCCAGCAGCGGGGAAAAGAAGAGCGCCAACAGAAAGAGGATGCCGGTGATGATACTGGCAAAGCCGGTGCGCGCCCCACTGGAAACGCCGGCGGAACTTTCCACATAGCTGGTCACCGTGGTGGTGCCGAGCAAAGTGCCGACAATGGTAGCGACCGCATCTGCGAGCAGCGCCTGACGGGCCCGCGGCAATTTTCCGTCTTCCTTAATAAAACCGGCTTCCTGAGAAATCCCCACCAGCGTCCCTACAGTGTCGAACATATCAAGGAAGAAAAAAACGAAAATGATCGAGAGCATCCCGGTTTGTAATGCACCGGGGACTTCCAGTTGGAATAGCGTCGGGGAGACGGCAGGAATTGCACCAACAATGCCGTAGTATTCGACCATTCCGAAAAACAATCCGGCAATCATCGTTGCGACAATACCAATGAGAATTGCCGCAGGAATATTTAGCACTAAGAGCACGGTAATGATGATCAGTCCAAATATAGACAGAATGACCGGCGGGGATGAGAGCTCTCCCAAACCGACTAGTGTGCCGGGGTTATCAACGACGATGCCGCTCCACTGCAGACCAATCATGGCAATCAGCAGCCCGATGCCCACGGCAATACCACTGCGCAGCGACGCCGGCAGGGCATTCACCAGCTTTTCCCGTAACCCGAAAAAAGCGAGGATAATAAATAAAGTGCCGGAGATAAAGATCGCCCCCAACGCCTGTTGCCAGCTGTATCCAAGAGTTAGCACAACCACAAAGCTGAAGAAAAAATTATGGCCCATTCCCGGGGCGAGCGCAATTGGATAGTTAGCTAGCAATCCCATCAACAAAGTTCCGACAGCGCTGGCGATACAGGTAGCGACAAATACCGCTCCCCCGTCCATCCCGGCGGCGGACAGCACCACCGGCTGCACAAAAATGATATACGCCATGGTCATGAAAGTGGTAAGGCCACCGGTCACTTCCTGGCGAATTGTCGTATTATTTTCCCGAAGTCGAAAGTATTTTTCCAGCAAGACACGCCCCTTTCAAAAAAGAAAAATAATCGTTTCCGGGAAAAGATCAAAATGAGGAAAAGACTTGTAGCTGGTTGCTAATGCCTAGTTGCTAGTGAATGGTCACTGAATACTGTTGCCGGCAACTAAATTGTGGGGTAGCGTTAAACATTTAGTACTATTTGACCTGTCATTGCGATCCCGGCTGCCGGGAGAAGCAATCCCGGAAGTTGCATCCACAGAGAGATCGCCACGTCGCTGCACTCCTCGCGATGACACCTTATAGTATTACTTCTTTAACCAATTTTTGAATTGTTATATCAATCTCACTTCCGCTCCGGCAACTCATTAAGGATAATCCGAAACGTCGATCCCTCGCCGGCTTGTGAGCTTTTCAAAATCAATTTGCCACCATGATATTCTTCGATAATTCGTTTTGCCAGACTGAGCCCTAATCCCCACCCCCGCTTTTTGGTACTAAAACCGGGATTAAAGATATTCTTTTTATGGGCTTTCTCAATCCCTTTGCCAGTATCGGAAACATCGATATAAATTTGCTGGTTATG
>JAUIFT010000699.1 GCA_030430345.1 Calditrichia bacterium
GTGAATTATTCTCGTTCGTTGTCAATCGCTTAAATTAGCTGTTTCAGCTTAGGCATCCCAGCGATTTAACTCTGTTTCCGATCTGTAAAGGAACGCCCTCGTTAATGGGCACGTGTCATCAGGTTCTGGGGTAATAATCAGCTGAAATAATGCTTTTTTACTTTCGAGGTACGTGTAAGGCAAAGGCGGAAAACAGTGAATGTCTTCTGTTATATTTAGAGAAGATAATGTGGCGAAGATTGTTGTGAATATCGCTTACATCCACTCTGGCGGGGAAGTGTTTCCGCGCCAGAGATTGCAGGGGCTAACGGGGGCGGGAGAAAAGTAAAACATCGCGCAGTTGCTCCGGATTGCGCGCATTTTTCCATCCTTCCTGGAATTTCGGATTTTCTACTAAATGAGCGATGCTCATTAATGCCCGGAGGTGATAATTGCGCTCATCGGGGGAGCCGACCAGGGCGATCACCGTTTTGACGGGCTGATTCAGTTCGGAGAAAACCGCTCCTTCCCGGCAACGCACCGGCAGAATATCGAAAACGTTCTGGCCATCGACAATGACGTGAGGAATTGCCAATCCGGGATGAATGATCGTGCTGGATTCTTTTTCCCGGTCGAGAAACGACTGGTATAATACCGCTTCATCAAGGTTGAGGCGGTTGGAGAGCGTTGCTGCCATTCGCCGGAACAACTCTTTGGCACTAACCGATTCTTCGATATCAAGAATGTCGCATTCCTGCAATAAATGATCGAAACGATCCAACTCGGTGCCGCTTCTCTCCAAAGAAATATGCCGTAATTCATCTTCCAGATTACTGCGGTCGATATCTTTGGAGGTAATCGATTTTACCAGGTAACCAAAAGCCGATTCGCGGTCAATTTTTCGCCAGACATAGCCGATGTACCAGGCGCCGGCCAAAATGCCAAACGCTGCCGTTAGGAGCAGGGGAATGAATCCCATTTCGAAAATCAGGAAAAAATAGAGGACAATAGCAATAATTTGCAGCCAGGGATAGAGCGGTGCGCGATATACCGGCCGGTAGCTTTGCAGTTTACTGCTGCGCATAACGATGACCGAAATGTTTACCAGGATGAACATCAGGATCATCATCGTGGAAGCGGTTTTTACCAGATCTTCGATGGATAAGACGGCAACGACAACAATGATAAATGTAGAAGTTAAGAGGATTGATGCATGGGGCGTGTTGAACTTTTTGCTGGTATTCGCCAATGCTTCCGGTACCAGGCCATCCCTGCTCATTGCCATGGGAGAACGGGAGGCGGATAAAATACCGGCATTTGCTGTGGTCACGAAGGCCAACAGCGAAGCGGTTTCGATGGCGATAATTCCCCAGTTTCCAAAAACCTGCTCGGCACTGAGCGCTACTGGGATCAGGGAACCGGCGAGTTGATCCGGGGCAACGGTGCCAATCGTTACGAAGATTACCAGCAAGTAAAGTATGCTGACGATGAAAAACGCCAGGAACATGCCCTGCGGCAAATTACGCCCGGGATCTTTTACTTCCTCGCCCATGCTGGCCACTTTTGTAAGTCCGCCGAAAGAAACAAATATCATTCCGGCGACCCCAAATAATGTTTCGATATCGACGGTCAAGAATGGACTGAAGGAAGCAGGCATAACCGCCTGGATCCCCACAAAACTGTGCAGAAGTAGAATCCCTAGCAGTCCAAACACCAACAAAGTTTGTAATACCCCAACGCTTTTGACAGACACCAGGTTGATGATTGTAAAGATGATACAGCTGACAATGGCAACCAGCTTTATGCCGAACTCCAGGGGAAATGGCAGGAAAAGGGCGCCGACGGTGCCAATACCGATTAAGGCAAACGCTGCTTTTAGGGCAATGGAAAGCCAGTTTAAAAATCCGGCATAAGTGCCGAGCAGTGGCCCAAGGCTGCGCTCAATGAAAAAATAGCTGCCACCGGCTTTCGGCATCGCGGTGCCCAGTTCTGCCTTGGAAAGCATTGCCGGAATAATAAACAAACTGGCCAGTCCATAGGCTAAAAGCACAGCCGGACCAGCTTTCGCAAAAGCAATGCCTGGTAATACAAATAAACCGGAACTAATCATCGCACCGGAGGCGAGGCAGAAAACGTCTAAACGACTGAGCTCTTTTTTCAGCATTTAATCACCGAATTTTGTTGTAGTTGTGTTTATTAAGAGAACCGTTGAAGATAAAGAGATAATACTTTCGATTTGGGAATTATCATAATGCTTTATGAAGAATTATTAATTTAGGGACTTTTGATTCAATTCCGTTAAGAAGGGAAAAGAACGTTGCATTACATCTCTCACCGGAGCATTCGGGCCCCTTAGAAGCCAGAGCGTTCATAATCATCTTGCGGGTTAACACTCCCACCAGCCGATCTTCTGCCATCACCGGAAAATCTTGCTGGGCGCCGGCCAGGGTATGCTCCACAGCGCGATATAATCTATCACTGACGATAGAATAAACAATAATATCTTTTTTGTGCCATTAATGCATATCCGAATTCGTGTAAAATCACACATGCGAAGATTGCCAG
>JAUIFT010000700.1 GCA_030430345.1 Calditrichia bacterium
GGGAAAAGCACATTGCTGAAAATGATATGTGGCGTGCTTAAACCCAGTAGCGGTAAAGTAATTACAAAAGGCCGAATCGCGGCCTTGCTGGAGTTAGGAGCGGGATTCAACATGGAATTTACCGGCCGCGAAAATGTTTTTATGCGCGGCGCCCTGATGGGGCTGAACAAGGAGGAAATCACCCGGCGCTTCCCGGAGATTGAGGCTTTTTCGGAAATCGGACATTTTATAGATCAACCGGTAAAAACCTATTCCAGCGGTATGTTCGTCCGCCTGGCCTTTTCTACGGCCATTCATGTAGATCCGGATATTCTTGTCGTCGATGAAGCATTAGCGGTCGGAGATACCGCCTTTCAACATAAATGTATTGCCAGACTGGAGGATTTACGGAAAGCCGGTAAAACCCTCCTTTTCGTTACCCATAATGTTAATATGGTCAAGTCGATTTGCTCTCATGCGATATTGTTAAACAAAGGTAAATTACTCACCCAGGGAAATCCGGAGGACGTTACGGAAGAATATATTTCCCTGACGCGTGCCAACCACAAATCTAATCCAAAACCGCCGGAGCCAAAACCGGCAAAGTCAGCAGTAAAAAAAATTACGACATCTAGTCCGGATACCGCGAAAGCCGGGGAGATATTAGATGTCCGGATCCTGAACGCTTCTAAGAAAGAAAATTTCAGTTTTAAATATGGTGAAGATTTTTCTGTTGAGATTACAGCAAAACTGAACCAGCCGGTCAAACATCCCAGTATTGCTATCATCTTGCGGGACCAGCGTGGGTACAATATTTATGGCACCAGCACCGGTATGCAAAATCACCAGCTATCTTTCTCGGAGAATCAAACTGCCATAATAAATTTCTCCTTTCCGCTTAATTTACGGGAAGGTTCTTATTCGTTCGTAGTCTCTCTCGACGATTATATTAGTCTGGATTTATTTCAGGTAATTGACCGGCATTCCGGATTAGGTGCGTTTGAGATTTTGAAAGGGAGCAAAGATTTCCTGGGAGTTGTAAATTTACAAGCAACAGTGAGCAGCAAAATCGATAAACCGGTTAAACAATTAGCCTGATAGATGCATCATTGCTGAGCAAAACTCATGAAAATAATCGCATTATTAACCGTCTATAACGAAACGCTTTTTATCAGGCGTTGCCTCCAACATCTAAGGGATCAGGAAATTTCTGTTTACCTTATTGATAATGGCTCCACAGATAATACCCGGCAAATAGCGGAAGAATTTTTAGGAAACAGCGTTATTTGCATCGATGAATTACCGCGCAGGGGGATCTTTGAGCTGGAAAAAATCCTGCAAAAAGAGGAAGCTGTTTCCCGGGAATTGGATGCAGATTGGTATATTCATCTCGATGCGGATGAAATTCGCCAGGCGCCGAATCCTTATCGCACTCTGCGGGAAGGCATCGAAGCCGTTGATCGTATGGGATATAATGCCATCAACTTTGATGAATTTGTATTTGTGCCAACGAGTGATGAGGCCAATTTCGAGAATGATGCATATCCGGAAGAGATGAAGTATTACTATTTCTTTGAGCCGAAAAAATTACGACGACTGAATGCCTGGAAAAATATTGTTCCTGTCGATTTGCATAGCCATGGTGGTCATAAAGTCAATTTCCCCGGGATGAAGGTCTATCCGGAAAATTTTATTCTCCGCCATTATATATCACTAAGCAGATCTCACTTAATACGGAAGTTTTGCTCTCGCGTTGTCAGCGAAGCGGAACGCGGGCAAAAAGGCTGGAACAATGCGCGGGCCAGTTTACACCCAAATGATTTGAAACTGCCAGCGCAAACAAGACTGAAACGGCTTACGACGGATAATACCTGGGACCGCAGTGCCCCCGTGAAAAAGCATATCATATTTGAAAATTCGGAATTAATTCCGCTACACCAGCACAATAAAAAGCATCCCTCTACTTATTCTCAGCCCTTCCTGATCGCCAGTGTAACGGGATCTGGTGAAAAATTATTGGCAAAAATTCTTAATCAGCATCCAGAAATAGCGATAGCTGAGAATGATATGCTTCTAAAATTTTCAGATAACACGGGCAGCCGGAAAGCCTCTGCAGGTTCCCAACACAAAATTAATCACTTGACTGAAATTGCATACTCTAATAATGCCTGCCGGATCATACATCTGATCAGGGATGGCCGGGATATTCTCTCTGACAGCTTAAACGATGAATCTAATGGGATGGATACAGAAACAGCGGCTGGTGAATGGGTTTGGACAATTACCCAAATTAAAAGGATTGCTCAACTATTCCCCAACTATCTGGAAATCCACTATCAAGATTTCTGTGAATCCCCGCAGGAAACACTACAAAAAATCTATAATTTTTTAGGGATTGAAGCTAAGCTTACCGACAATTACGCGGAGATACTATTTCGTTTTAAAAATGATTCTTTACAAAAGGCGCCTCTCTCACCGGAGACAGCTGATCTTTATAAAAGTATTGCTGCATCAACTTTAAGCAGTCTTGGTTACTCTTTGTAAGAATTTCATTTACCTGG
>JAUIFT010000701.1 GCA_030430345.1 Calditrichia bacterium
TTATTCCACCCCGGCGATCTGGAAAAATGAAGTGATCCTCCATCGCCAGGATGCAGTCGCCGCTTATTCTACAGAGACTGGAGAGAAGCTTTGGACAGCGGTCATAAGATCCAGCGGTGCCAGCACCCCGGTGGTCATGGATGATCTGGTTTATGTCGGGGCCTGGCTAAACTTTGGTGAAGCGGACTTACGGGTGGAAATGCCAATGTTTCCGGAAATGCTGGAAAAATACGATGCGGATAAAGACAGTATCGTTAGTCATGAGGAATTTCCGGACGATTTTATTATCGCTAAACGCCCGGAATTTGGCAGCAATGAGGGCGACTTTTACCTCAAACCGTTTTGGGGCATGATTGACGGAGATCAGGATAAGAAAATCACTGCCGGGGAGTGGGCCGGGGCGATAGAATTTGTTAAATCCATTTCCAGCAAAGATCACGGACTAACGGTCATTCAACCGGGCGGCAAAGGCGATGTTACCGGTACCCACGTCAAGTGGCAGGTAAACAAAAGTGTTCCGGAAGTACCAGCGCCGATTTCCTATAACGGGAAAGTGTATATGATTAAAAACGGCGGGATCACGACCTGTATGGATTCGCAAAGCGGGGATATTATCTATCGTAAACGGCTGGGTGCAAGAGGCGCATATTACGCCTCTCCGATTATCGCCGGCAATCATGTTTATATCGCCTCCAATCCCGGCACGGTGGTTGTTTTTCAGGCAGGAGATGATTTCAAAATGGTTGCGAAAAACGACCTGGAAGCGCTAATCTTTGCCACGCCGGCAGTTATTGAAAACACTATCTACGTCCGCACCAGCGGTCATCTCTACGCATTTGCCGAATAAGGAAACCGATGTTCCTTTCGGGCGTATCGTTCTTCTTATGCCCGAAAGGATTTATAATATCTGAATGACACCTCGTTTTAAATACGCTTTTTGCGCAGCCCTTTGGCTTTTCGCCGGTCTGTTAATCTGGCGCTTTGCCGGCGGCATGCTTCGCAGTTTCGGGGGCGATGTGCTCGTCACTGGTTTTCTCTTTTGGGCGCTGATGTTCCTCTTTCCGAATAACAATATTTTCCGAACAATGATCGGGGTTTTCTGTTTTGCCAGTGGACTGGAGTTTCTGCAACTTTTTGATGTTGGGGAAATCCTGATGCCAAACGAAACGCTGCGCAGCCTGCTGCTCGGTAGCACTTTCGATTGGCTGGACATTCCCGGTTACGCCCTTGGTCTGATCATTTGTATTCCCTTCACCCGAAAAAGTAAACCGGAAAGGCAAAACGAATGAGTACACATAGAGTGGATGTTTTCTTTTACGGCTCGTACATCAATTTTGAGGTATTAGAGGAAGTGGATATTATGCCACGTCCCTACGAGGTTTGCCGCGTTAACGGTTTTCGCCTGACAATCTCCCCCCTGGCAAATTTAGTCCCTGATCCGCAGGGCAGCACCTATGGCATTCTCACGAAACTCAGCCATCCGGAATTGGAGTGTCTCTACAATGAACATGCCCGCGGCAAGCTCGGCGGCATATACCTGCCGGAAGCAGTGCTGGTTTATCAAAGCAACGGCATTTATACCCCGGCACTCACCTACATTTCTCACGACATGCCACCGGCCAAAACAGATCCCGCCTATGTGGCACGCATCTACGGTCCGGCAGAAAAATACGGTTTCCCGAAATGGTATCTGGCGCATATTGCTTCTTTTCGATGAAGGCGTTTTAATTCGGAATTTCGAAATTCCTAGATCTGCAACATTTCCCCGGATCAATAGTCTGCTGAGAAGTATCGAAGACTATGGAGAAACTTCTTGCCCAGAAAAGATGCCATCACCTTATTGCTTATTATTACCGCCGGTATTATCACCCGCATGTTTGCCATCTGGATCGATCGCCCGGAGTTCGTCGGTTGGTTTAACCACACCTATTACTACTACGTGGAAGTTCGCGGTCTTTTACACACCGGCAGCCTACCTTACAATGACATGCCGCTGCTATTTTATCTTTATGCCATTGTAGCAACCGTTTTCCAATGGTTGGGCATGGCAGAAAATACTGCGATTGTTAACGCCACCCGGCTGGTTATGAGTATCGTCCCTGCCCTGGTGCCAATCGCCATATATGGTATCGTAAAACAATTGAATGAAGATGAAGCATTGCGGGGAACGCAATGGCTGCTGATCTTCGCCAGTGGCTTCCTACCGCTGAGCATCGGTCATATGCCCGAACTCCTCCAGAAAAACGCCCTGGGGATGACGCTTTTTGCCTTTTTTCTGATGACTGTTTTTCAGTTATTGCGGCATAAAAGCACAGGTAACTTCTCCGCAATTGTCTTGCTGGCGACAGCCATAGTGCTGACGCATTTCGGTACCTTCGGAGTACTTTCTTTGTATATTCTGGCACTGCTTTCTGCATATCTCATTCACCAGCGCACATCTGCCACTGTCAGAAATGCCGGCAGCGTTCTGTTCGCATTTGCGCTGCTTTCTTTATTTCTTATTTACTCCTCGTATTTTTCAAATTCTTTTACTGAAGC
>JAUIFT010000702.1 GCA_030430345.1 Calditrichia bacterium
CATCAGTCAACGCTCGCTATTTGAAAATAAATGGATCAAGCAACACCCTTCTGCGAATACTGATTTGAATGTTACTAAAAAAATAAATATTATATCTGGTTGAATGTAGCAAACTGAACGCTATCAGGGAATCTCATTTTTAGAAACCAGCGCTTCACCGTTTTGTGATCTGAACAAATTTCTTAAGCGTTTAGCCTTTATAACTCATTTTATTTACCAGGATTAAAAATGCTCAACCCTTATCGTTTTTTTGATACCGATCCAACGGAATTAATCCTGATTCCCGATCATTACATCTTTCGCATGCTCTATTCACAGGGAATTTCCCCGGAATCCCTGGGCATTCCCGCCCGCGCATCGATTGCAGCTTCCTGGCCGGGCAGGTTGCCTGTCATATTATCGCCGTTGACGATGCGCCTCGCATGGCCCGGGGATTAACTTATGATTAGGTGAAAAACGGATATCGACGATAACCCGCCCGGGACTGGCGTCCCTGGCTATTTTGGCTCGCCCTTGCAGGGCTGGTGCTATTATACTGATCGACTATAACCCGCCCGGGACTGGCGTCCCTGGCTATTTTGGCTCGCCCTTGCAGGGCTGGTGCTATTATACTGGATGTGATTAGTCCGCAGTACTGAAGGAATAAATTAATCTGATAGCCACTTGGTAATCCTATGACAAAAATGAATCTGACATTTATAGGCTGATGATATGATTGGTAACCGCTTGAAATCGTTCAAACAATTTTTTAACTCACGCATCAGCGATTTGCTGATTGAGGTAACAGCGATTGTGCTTAGTGTTTTGCTCGCCCTGGCAGTAAACAATTGGCGGGAAAGTCAGAAAACCGCTGCCGTGGTTGAACGGGTAAAAGCGACGCTGACCGAAGAGATCGATGCCAACTTACTGGAAGTGCAACGCGCGTTCGATTACCATCAAACCCTGGTGAAAGAGTTCCGGGGCGGTGGGCGGAAACTGATGAGTATCGACATGAATAAGGAGCCACTGAACCTCGGGAATATCAATCAATTACGTGAAACGCTGCATCGTAAATTTATCACGATGGAAATTCCCGTGCCGGAAAATTTCCGATTAATGAAGATCTCCCCAGAAAAATTCTTTCTGCGGTTTGGAAAGTTAATTGCCCAGGCACGGGTGGAAGATAATTTCTTCAATATTTACGGTGAAGGCGGCATTCGTTTACAATCTGCCGGTATTCGCAATCTTTCCTGGGAAATCGCCCGCGGGATGCAGGTGCTGGTGCATATGGACTATGAAATCGTCGCTCGCTGGTCGGAAATCAATCGGCTGGAAAACAGCCACAACGCCACGGTCTCGAAAATCCTCGATCGCCTTTATGACGGCAGCGGTTCAGTGCTTTCCATTCTGGAAGACCTTGTTTACTTCGAATCAGAACTGCTGGATCGTTATAAGAAGATGCAGCAATTGTTAAATCAAAAATAAAAGCGCTTTAGAGTTATTAAAAATTGACCATACTCCCTCACTACAATTCCCTATAGCTCCCCGCTCTTGCCGCGATAAGCGTTGCATTTATCCTTATCCCGATTTAAATTGGATTCTGCCGGGGATTCCGGCGATTCTCGTCACTCAATTATCCAGCAAACCGGGAAAATTTGATGAACCCGCTTAAGATTTTCTATTTTAATGAAACCGCCAAAGACCGGGAGGTTTTAGCAGCTGCTTTCAATGACAGGCAACTGGAAATTATGCCTTTCGGAGATAGCGAAAATTTGCCAGCGCCGGATGATGGCGATTTGGTAATTTGTGCCATCGATTTACTCCCCGATATGAACTGGCAGGACCTTCGGCAAATTCGTATTCATTTCTCTTCCCTGCCGATGCTATTGCTTACCGCCTCCTGTTCGCCCCAGTTAGCTTTTTGTGCCGCCCGTAATGGTGTCGATGCCTTGCTGGAAAAGCCTTTTCGGGAGAAAGCGCTGCTAAATACTGTCCAGGATCTGCTGGCAACCGAAGCAGAAAAAAGCAGCCGCAAAAATGAACAGAAGCGTATGGAAAGCCTGGCAGCGGAATTACGATTGCACACCCGGCATCTTGAACAAAAAAACCTGACGCTCAAGGAGAAAACCAAGGAACTGGAACGCAAGGCAATTTCCCTTGGTATGGCCAACATCGACATGCTAAAGGTGCAGGAACAGCTGGAAGTGAAAAACGAATTAATGCAGCAAATCCTCAACGAGCTTTCACAGAGCAAAGACATTCTGCAATCAATCATCGATGCATCTCCGGCAACGATTATCATGGTTGATAAAAACGATCGTATCAACGTTGCCAACAAAAGAGTCTATGAATACTTCGGGATTAAGCAGGAAGAAATTATCCAAATGCCCTATCCGCTTTTTCAGGAAAAAATTAAATCCTGCTTCTCTACTCCGGAAGCATTTCTGGAAAACACGGTAAGCATCCAAAAGATTCTCCGGGGCCGCATGCCCACAGAAATTGATGTTCATGAGATCTATCGTTATTCGATTGCGATGCTCTCTCCAACGCCACGAGA
>JAUIFT010000703.1 GCA_030430345.1 Calditrichia bacterium
TTGCCTTCGGCACATTATGGGGCCAGAAGAGGACAGCGGTTGCCCTTACCGGGAATTATCAGAACACTCCATTGAAAGCGGTTCTAGCCAACATTTCCGAAAATACCGGCATCCGTTTTTCTTATCTGGACAAAACCGTCGAAAATGTCCGCGTTAATACTACTTTCGAAAACCTGCCGCTGGAGGAAGCCCTCCAGCGGATTTTAAGTGCTGCCGCAATTGGTTTTACAATCTATTCTGAAAATCAGGTCGCTCTTTTTCCCCAACCCGCCAAGCCACTCCCCCACCCTCCGCAAACAATGTCCATCAGTGGATTCGTTTCCGACGCCGCCAATGGTGAACGGCTGATTGGGGTAAACGTTTACATCCCGGAGATTAACGCGGGTGCCAGCACCAACACCGATGGGTATTACATCATTCCGAAAATACCGCCGGGCGATTATACGCTAATTTGCGAGTATCTCGGGTATCAACGATTTACCCGGGAAATCAGCAGTCGGCCGGGCGAAAAAAAGACTGCCGATTTCCGGATTAGCATGGCGCTGTTGCCAGGTACCGCGGTGGAGGTAATTGCCGATTCTCTTACGCCGGGGAACCAGCTATTTAACAAGCCGATTTCCAATGTTCAGCTTTCTCCCCGGGAAATAAATGCAGTGCCGCAAGTGGCTGAGTCGGATTTACTACGGGCGTTGCAAATGCTCCCGGGCATTGTACCGGAGTCGGATCTTTCCGCGGCGCTTTACGTTCGGGGTGGCACGCCCGGGCAAAATCATTACCTTCTTGATGGGGCGGAAATCTATAATCCGGAACATGTCTTCGGCATTTTCTCCACTTTTAATACTGAGGCCATTAAACATGTCGCCTTCTCCAAAGGAGGTTTTGGCGCGAATTATGGGGGGCGCTTATCCTCGGTGCTGGATGTAACCAATCTGGATGGCAATCGGGAAAAAATTGAAGGGAATGGCACCATCAGTTTGCTTTCCGCCAAGGCAACCGTGCAAATGCCGATTGGAGATATCGGCGCCATTTCCGCAGCATTTCGCCGCACTTATATCGATCAACTATTGGGAGAAGCGATCGACTCCCTGCCGTTGTATTATTTTTATGATGGCAATCTAAAAGCGTTTTTTGACATCGACGAGCGGAATAAAATCACCATCAGCGGTTACGCCGGGAGGGATGTGCTGGATATCGACCTGGCAACAAACACCGATCATGAAACCGATAATCCCCGCCTGGAAAATTTACTGAAGTATAATTGGGGCAACCAGTCCGCCAGTTTGCGCTGGACCCGGGTCTTCAATCCCCAACTGTTGGCGAACTTTTGGATAACCGGCACCCGCTACTCATCCACATTTACCCTGGGTGATATTTTCTTGTACGCCCAGGACGATTTTGCTATCACGGACATCACCCTGAAGGGAGACTTCACCTACTATTTTTCGCAACGCTGGCAGGCCCAATTCGGGTTCGAGCAAAAGAATATCAAAAGCGAATTCCGGCAAAGCTTTCCCAGTGGCAGAACGGACATCGTGCAAAAACCGCAGCAGTACACCAGCTATCTGCAGGGAAATTGGCAGCCGGCGTCCCGCTGGGATTTCCAGCTCGGTCTGCGCTACAACTATTTTAAGAATGATGAGAATTTCCAGCATTGGGCCCCGCGCTTCTCAACCAAATTTCGCCTGAGCGAAACGGCCAGCCTCAAAGCTGCCACCGGCGCTTACTATCAATACTTTCACCGGGTGCCCCGCACAATTATCACCGATGTCTGGACGATGGCTAATCAGTTTCAGGAACCCTCCGCGGCAACCCATTATATTCTTAGTTTTGCGAAAACATTTGCCGGCAATAGTCAGCTGGAACTGGAATTTTACCTGAAAAACTACGATGCTATCTATACCCTCAACAACAATCTCGATGCCGTGAATCAAGCGAATTACTTCGACGAAAACGGTGAGCCGGTTTTTACCAATACCGCTAATTTTTTTCATAAAGGGGACGGATTTTCCCGGGGCGTCGAAGTTTTATTTCGCAAGGAAACCGAAACGATAAATGGCTGGATTGGCTATACTTATGCCGACACCCGTTTCACATTCCCGGCAATTAACAGCGGTAGATCCTTTGCTCCCCGGCACGATCGGCGCTCTTCTTTTAAGCTGGTGCTCAACATGGACATCCGGAACACCTTCCGTGGCATGAGAGGAAAAAAGTCCCTGAAGGATCGCTCCCAATGGATGCTCGGCACCAGTCTGGTGTATGCCTCCGGGCAGGCGATCACGGTGCCGAATTCCGCCTATCTCATTGGCTCTTCCCCGAATGCGCTCACCCCGGATGTTGCCTATTATCCCACTGAGATCAACGCTTATCGATTGCCGGCCTATGCGCGAATGGATTTCAGCCTGGTTTACAGGAGGCAATTCGATGGCTGGTCGATGGCGCCTTATCTGCAAATTTACAATATCGGCAACCGGAAAAACGCCTGGTTTATTTACTATGATCTGGAAGATGATATTAATACCTTCTCTCCA
>JAUIFT010000019.1 GCA_030430345.1 Calditrichia bacterium
CAGCCAGCGCGGGGTGAATTCTGCCGAATCGTAATAGGGCAAACGTTCTACCCGGCTATCGCTTTCCGGATGGCTGTTTTCACCGCATGAAACCATCAAAAGGATACTTAAGATCATGCCCAGAAATGTATTGAATTTATAGTTTTTCATCTTGCAGCTCGAAGCATAGGTTTGCGCGTTTCAAGCCAAAAATTCTTCCGTTTTTGGCTTCATAATTATTGTAGAGCTTTCCATTCTTGCGCCAGGCTTTTTGCATGCCCAGCTCTTTGCCATGCTGGTAATTCATCTCTTTAAAGATCATCCCTTCTTTATACCACTGGGTAACCGTGCCATGCACTTTCCCGGCAAAAAAATTACCCTGGGAGCGGAGATTTCCGTTTTGCCACCAGCTGAGTGACGCGCCGTGAAATTTCCCGTCGCGATATTCTGCTGAGAGCTTTGCCTGGCCATTACTGTACCACTGCTCCCGCAATCCGTGCTTTTTTCCCCGGTAGTAGGAAATCCGCTCCGCCAGTTGATTGTTGGGGTGCCATTTAAGCACATATCCGGAAAAGGGGGCGTCGTCATAATAGATCAGGCCTTCATTCGGGCGCAGTTCGACATCCGTAGCCAGTCGCTCAATTTGCGGGATGTTTATTCGCTCATCTGCCAATGCTGATTGCGCCGGAGCATCACTGCTTTCTTGACAACTGAGGCAAAGCAGCGATAGCAGTATGATCAGAAATGTTTTATTGAATAACATTGGGCGTACCTTGATAGTTACCGGGGAACAGGATGTAATACTGATTTAGATAGAGCTCATTCTGGATATGATAATGATACTCTGCGTCATCGGTATGCTGGGTGGTGCTGGAATGACCGCCGGACGCATCGAGGTCGGTGGGATAGGTGCCGGTGGAATTGCACTTTCTGCCATAGAGGAAGAAGCCATCGGCGATAATCCCGATAAGGTTCTCATCATCATCCGACCATGCTTTCGGCTCCAGGTGATAGTGATAGCTTTGCGGTCCGGTATGCGCCCCATTGTAGTCTAAAGAAACGGCGGCATTATCCAGCGGCACGTTCGGCCCTTCCTGGTCATTGTAGATCACCGACCCGCTGACCGCGATACCGATGGCGCCGAGTCCGGTTGTACTGGAATTGGAAGCCAGGTTGGGCGATGCCGGGACGATCAGGGTATACATCCCATTAAACTGGTCGATGTCACCGGGAGCCATATCGGCATAAGTGGTGGCTATCGGCTCTATATCGAGGGGATGGCCAGCTGACCAATACGGCGAGGTGTGATTGGGTAAACCATTGGTTTCAATGACGAAATTGGCACCATCGACATAAATGGTTGTGTTTCCGGCATCGAATTCTCCGAATGCTGAGTGCAGTTCTGCGCTCCCTTCATTACCATCGGGATCGGTGCTGTCGCTGCTGCAGGAAAAAACACCCAGGAATATAAATAAGAAAATTCCGAAAATTTGTAATCTCATGATTGCACCCTTATGATTCATTTTGCTTTACTCCTTTTTCTGGAATTGTTTAAAAATTTTAAGACTGAATGTTCGATGATTGATCTCTGTTTGATACGATTATCTCGCCGGCCTTCAATCATTTGGACGTCATCTGTTGAAAAACTTGCGGGAGCGCGGTAATTTTTTTTATTTGCGAATATGCCGCCCCTGTGGATCTCATTATCTTCAAAAATAAATGAGCTGTCATCGCGATCCCGGATTACCGGGAGAAGCGATCTCTATGTTGGATGCATCTTGGAGATTGCTTCGTCGCTGCACTCCTCGCAATGACCAATATTGGTCATTTTAGACACCATCGAATACACAATAAACTGACGGGGACAAATATGAAATTTCACTACATCGCACGGGCGATTATTCAATTAGATGATAAATACCTGCTGGTGCGCAGCATCGGGGATGAGAACACTTTTCCGCCCGGCGGGCACATGAATTAGGTGAAACAGCCCATCAGGCCATAAAGCGGGAATTGCTGGAAGAGTTCGGAAAAGAAGCGACCGTGCGCAATTTTGTCGGTGCGGTTGAGCGCCTTTGGCCGGAAGACCGCAAGGATAA
Organism: Calditrichia bacterium; assembly: GCA_030430345.1. Next base: position 2,079 of record JAUIFT010000019.1, read on the forward strand.
TCACGAAATCAATTTACTCTTTAACGTTGCTGTTGATGGAGTGGATACTAAAAAAGCGCCGGCCGCTTTGGAAGAGCATTTGGAACTGTTGTGGGCCTCGGCCGCAGCGTTGGATACGGTCAATTTGCAGCCTTATCCGATAAGGCAATATCTGCAGGAAAAACATTCGCTCCGTGGGGCATTCTGGGGCTCTTCAATGTAGGTTTCGCCCGGGAATATGGTGATATGTATATTTGGGAAAAGCACACAGCAAGCACTTGACAGACGGGCAATCTATGAAGTATACTTGAAGACAGCGAAGCGCATTGTCGATGTGAAAATCAGCGCTAAAATGATGCCATAGCACCCGGCTGAAAGTTATTCAACTTCAAACCTAATCAAGCAAGCCATTATGGATAAACTGATTGCCTGCTTAAGCGAACTGGAAAAGTTAAAAACCGTCGAACGTGGCTTAAATGTTGGCAATCGAAAAGAAAGCACCGCCGAACATTCGTGGAGTTGCCTGCTGATCGCGGATATTCTCATCGATTATATTGATGAGCCATTGGATCGCCTGAGCGTTTTCGAATTCCTGCTCTACCATGATCTCGTAGAAGTATATGCCGGCGATGCAAAATTCAATAACCCGGAAGAATTACGTGTAAAGGAAGAAAAAGAGAAGGCTGCCAACAAAAAGATTCTTGCCATTATTCCCAATCCCGAACGGTATGAAAGCATTATCGAAAGATACGAAAGCCGGGAGTCCCGCGAAACGCAATTTGCGAAAGCGGTGGATTGCCTCGATACCTGCATCCGCAATTTAAACGATGATAAAAAGAACCCGGCGGATGGATTTACGGAAACATTAATCAGGGAAAAATATAACCCCCATGTTTCCCAATTCGAGTTTACCCAAAAGTTATTCGAAACGCTGATGAATAAATTGAAGCAAGAAAACAAATTATAATAATTACCATTCCTAACCCGGGGCAAAAAGCCCCGGGTGGCTATCCACAAGGGGGAGAAAATGAGTAATATCGGCACCATCGAAAGTTTATGGCGCTACCCGGTAAAAAGTATGCGCGGGGAATCGCTGAACGAAGTGTTCCTGGGGTTTTCCGGCGTTTTCGGCGACCGCTGTTTCGCCTTTAAAAATTCGGCATCGCGGAAAGGGTTTCCCTATCTCAGTGCGACGGCGCAGGGAAACATGCTCCGTTACCAACCGAAATTCCGTCATCCGGAAAAAGCCGTGAAACCACCGAACCTGCTGGAAGCAATGAATATTCCACCGGGCGTTAATCCGGCCAATGCGAACCCGGAGGATCTGCATCTGGATGTTGTTACGCCATTCGGGGAACTGCTGGCTCTGGATGATCCGCGCCTGGCAGAACAGTTGTCGGAAGGATTACGCGGTGAAAATCGTCTCACCCTCGTTCGCTCCGACCGCGCTTTAACCGATTGCCGCCCGATTTCATTAATTAGCTCACAGACGATCGGGCAGATCGAAACGGAAATGGCAATGCCGATTGATCCGCGGCGCTTTCGTGCGAACATCTATTTCGATCTGACCAGCAGCGGTGGATTCGCTGAAGATGAATTTGTTGGCCGGAAACTGCGCATCGGGGAGAAGGCAGAGATCATGGTGCTGGAACGGGACCCGCGTTGTAAAATGATCTCCCTGGATCCGGAAACCGGCGCGCACAATCCAGATATCCTCCGCCAGGTAGCGCAGGCGCATGAAAACTTTGCCGGCCTTTATTCTGCGGTGCTCGTTGAAGGTGTAGTGTCGACCGGAGATGAAATAAAAATAGCAGATTAACGGCCGGGGTGTATTCTTAAGCCCTTCAAAACGATTCGCAATTAGCGAAAAATATAGAGCTGCTCAAGAATACACATGAAGGCCTGTATAGGTAGCTTCGCTGTAGGTAAATTCCCTTTTCGGGGAGTTATTTTAATAATATCATTTTGCGCGTAAGGGTCTCATTGCCGGAGCGGAGGCGATAGAAATAAAGGCCGCTGGATGCGGCAATGTTGTTACGATCTCTGCCGTCCCAGGAAGCACTATAGTTCCCTGCGCTACGCCGGTCATTTACCAGGGTTTTAAGCAAACGGCCGCTGATGTCAAGAATGTCCAGACGAACGTCTGCAGCCTGCCGTAACGAATATTCAAATGTGGTATTCGGATTAAAAGGGTTGGGGAAGTTCTGGCTGAGAGAAATATTTGTTGGCAGAAAATTTTCAGCAGGATCGATGTTCGTTGCCGGAGCTGCAGTCAGGCGCCATATTTTCGCATTCTGCTTGGAAAGCACATATAATTCATTCTGTGCATCTACACCAAAGCGTAAATCCGCACGACTGCTGGAAAGAAGCCCCAAGAAGGTTACTTCATTGCTATTGCGGGTGAGAGTCAGTTCTTTAATGATTGTCTGCTGCCCCAGTTGAAGGCTGTCCGCCGGAATATGAAAAATGCGCCCGTTAACAACATCGCCAAAGAGATATTGCCCATATAGTTCGGGAATCAGGTTGCCCCGGTAAACAAAGCCACCGGCAATCGCGAAGCCCTCGTCATGATCGTACTGTGCTACCGGGTAAGTAAATCCCAGTGCGGTGTCGTTCGCAGGGAGCGGATAAACGACCGTACTTTGATTGTAGTTATAGAGAAAAGTGCCTTCACGAACATTCCATCCATAGTTCGCACCGGCAATACCAATATTAACCTCTTCAATGTTTTTTTTACCGATTTCACCAATAAGCATTTTACCATCACCGCCGCTATCCCAGCTCATTCTGTGCGGATTACGAAATCCCCATGCCCAGATTTCCGGCAATGTATCAGGTTGGGCAATGGCATAGGGATTATCGGAAGGAATGCCATACTGCCCGTTACGGCCATCGGTTGCTAAAGGATCGATACGTATGATGGTGCCAAGGAAAGAGCGAAGGTCATGGGTATTTCCGGGATACCCCCGCCAGGTTGTACCACCGTCCCCGATACAAAGATAGAGCATACCATAATCCGCGTGGCCGCTGCTGACATTCGGATTGAAAGAGAGATCCTGAAAACCGTGAATATTGCTCGGTGTGTCCAAGCGAAGCATTTCCCGGCTGGTGCCGGAAAATAGATCTGCAGCGGGATCGCTGGCGGTCCATTCGGAGAGCACCCATTGTAAATCGATCTGCGACGGGGTAACCAGTAGATTAACATCCGGCGAACCGGCCCCGGCACCTTCGGAATGGGTCGTATAGAGTTTACCATTAGTGGCAAATTCCGGATGAAAAGCAAACATCCCGAAACCGCTGCCCAGCCCCGGTGAATCATTAAAATTACTTCGCTCTGCCGCCAGATCGAGGTATGTGGATACCACGCCATTTTTGATCAGGTAAAGCTTGCCGCGTAAATCATTGACAAACAAGCGGCCGGAACCATCCCCGGCAGGTTTCATAATGTTAATGCGGGCGAGTGGGGCAGAGCTGCTGCTGGAAGGCATCTGTATAAAATCTTCAAGATTTACAGAAAGGCCGGATTTGGCGATTGGGGTTGTCAGTGGATTAACCAGTTGCCCAAATAATGGAAACGAAACAAGGATAAATAGAGATGCAATTATCCGAAGTTGGGAATTGTAAAAAAAGTTCATAGAAAGCCTTCAGCTAAATTTTTGTGGCGGATTTCAATGCGGTAATTCTTTATTCTGTAATTGATGATATTTGTGTTGTAACTCATCTTATAAATTTTTTGTCTACCATCCAATAAAATTATTCAATCCGGAGTACATCATCATTAAATTGCGAGGAAAATCGGGCGCGTCCATTTCATCCTGCAATTGTGCACGTTTGTAGCCCGGTGGCCAGTTTTTGCATCAATAGTTGTAAGCCTGAGAAAAGTTTGAGGTGAAAGAAGGGCAACCGGTTTTTCATCTCGGGATTAAGAAGAGAATATAGCATGATAAGGAAGACACAGGATGAGTGATTACAAACCAATACCATGCAGTCTGCATGATATCCTCGAAGATCGCATTGTGCGCCGCGTTGACTGCGCCGTGGTATTTCAGAAGGAAAATGAAGCGGAAGCACAGTCTTATAACGGTCGCTTGATGAATGTCTTCAGCCAGGGCGGGGCGGAATTTTTAATGCTGGCGCAGGGAAAGTTGATACGACTGGACTATATACTAAAACTGGATGACATAGATTTTTCCGGGGGCAGGGATAATAATTCGTCTGCTTGCCGTTCATAATTCAAGCATCTGGTAAGTTCTGGAAAATTTTCTTTGAAAAAAGGCTGAGACGATTGAAGGGCAAATTGGCAAAACGTCATGGCCGTTTGTCAATGCTAATTTGTCTGGCGAATCACTCTTCGGCAAGTACATCCTGAGTTTATTGAAGGGCTCAGGATGATAGTTGCAATCATGCAGAGCTTCTCGAAGCATGTAAAGAAAACAGATCAAATTTCAATTGGCAAATTACTATTCGCCGCCAATAATTCGCAGGCCGGTCGGTCTTGCCGGTACCCCTGCCGGAGGTCCCGGAGGCCCGTCTTGATCAGCCCCCAGATCCGTGCTGCTGCCACTGCGGGGTTGCAGATTAATATCATGATCATAGACGTGATTGCTTGCCGAAGGGCCAATGCCCCGGCCGGCAAAAATACCATTTAAATTCAAGTGATAATCATTTCCGGCTGCATCGACAAAGATTTGATCAATAGATGTCCCGCCGGAATACCAGGGGGATTGACTGCTGCTGCGCGGCGACCTGACAATGGCATCCCCGGAACGATCGGAGGTGTTGTAATCCGAATCGCTGGTAAAGCTGCCCCCATCTTTCACACGATACGCTTCCCCCGTTGCGCCGATGGAAATATTATTCAGCGCCAGCACGCTCGATTCATTCGAAATCGCATGTTGCCAGCCGATAAAGGTATTGTTAATCACTTTCACAAAAGAACCGGGCATGGCGGAAATGCCTTTCGAGCCGGTGCCCTTAATGATACAGTTGACCACTTCCGCGTCGGTCTTGAAATCCATGCCGCTGCCAGACTGGTTGTCGAGATCCATCCAGAGAAAGCAATTCTTGAAGATATAGTAATCACCGGCATCGGGGTCAATAATATCGTTGCTGCCGCCACCGCCATAAATCCTCATTTGGATACCGTCAATGACGATGTTGTTGATCTCGATATCGACACATTCGGAATTAATTGTGGTGAATTCAATAATGCGGTATTTGTTCTCATCCCAGCGCGCGCCGGCCCGGTGTCCGTCATCGGCGACAATCTTAACATAGTGGTTTTCATCGGTGGTCCAGTCATCAAATTGCGCCGGACCATCCGGTGATCCATTGCTGCTGCGGCAGAGTGCAACGGCGATTTCCCCGGCGCTGACCAGGTTGCGCTTTTCGCTTCTGGCAAAATCATCCAGGGAAGTATAATCAGTGCCCGGACCATTATCCGGGTCAATAATTTTGACGACTTCAACTGCCTCTGATTGCCCATGCGCCCAGCTGAAAAGGGTTACTGTTAACATTACTGCACAAATGAGAATCAGGCTTTGTTTCTTAAAAAGATACATTTCATTCCTCTTGAACGTAAGATGATCTTAATAATTTACAAATATTATACCAGCCTGAAACCTTAGGGAATGTGGCAATATCGACTTATTTCTATTAAAAAAATGTAAAACTTATGCACAAACCGGGAGAATTCGATTTGCCCACCATTAGATGCAGCATGTTCACAATATTAGATTTCTAACATTAATCAGAAAAACGTTAGTTCAAAATGGCATCCTGGGATATGGGGCAAACCCGGATTTGCACTCGTTCGCGCTGTGTCGCAAAAGTTTGATTACATCAGCACGTTTCAAGGCCGGCTTCTCACGGCGCAAACTCCTTCAATCTCGTCAAGCCTGCGGGCAGCCTTTTACTGCTAACGGAATTGCGCTTTGGAACATCGCGCAGCATAATAAATATTTTATTGCTTTGAGCTTGGTTTGAAAAACAAATATATTGACCATAGTTGGTATACGTAGAATAAAAACTGTTTTATGGCATGACGTGCGAAGCAAGTTTTTAAAAAAATCGTCATCATTAGTGCTGGTGCTTATGCTGGTTGGCATATTTCAGCCGCTGGTGAATTTATTTATTGATTTGCCAGGATTAACCGCCAGCAATCAATGTTGTTGTAACGGGCCGGGGGAAACTGCCTGCCAATGCTCCGCCGAATGTGCTATGTGCCGGGATCATTCCGACACATTCTCTGCAACTACAGCCATTTGCTCCTTTAAAATTCCTTGCCAGGATGATCAGGATTATCTGATAACTTTAGATGTTTGGAAATGCATACCGCTCAGGAATCAGTATCACCGCTACAGAGCGCCGGATGCCATTGATATTCCTTACCTGAAATCTTTTTCCGACCAAATTTTTTCCCGCCCTTTCAAGCCACCACGGCTGATCAGCCAAAATGTTTGAAGCGCTGAACTATTCGCCAGGGCTATTTTTCGTTGCTTGTTTTCACTCGTTATATAAGCGATAGCGGCGTAAAGGAGCCAGGCGGCGGCTTAACAAATCGCTACTTTTCCGGAGTTGAAGTTTACTGGATTAGGAGGATATGGGCATTCTACATATCCATTCTGCCTTCTTCTATCTGGACCTTGATACCCGCTTATTAATATTTGAATGGTTGTTTACAATTCGAATGCTAACAAGTAAGCGGACAAAAATATTTTTGATAAAGAAGTGAACTAAAAAGATTAATAGCACTGCCCAATCCGGCATTGTTGCCCATTTGCAAATCTACAAATGGGCAAATGAACCGGAGAGATATAGGCTGTCTGGTTATCATCTAAATATTTTTGTCTCATTACATACTCGTAAGAAAGGATCAGACAATGAAAACGATTTTCAAATACTTTCTAATAATCACACTATTAAGCAGCATTTCACTTTGGGCAAACGGGAACGTATCCTTAACAGGCGTTATCACTGATATAGAGAGTGGTGATCCGGTGGTGAATGCAATGGTTCATATTACTGGCACTCAACTTCACGACTATACCGACAGCCTGGGAATATTTACAATCCCCGATGTGAAGGCGGGTAATTATCAACTGCAGGTAATGCGGCTCGGGTATAAATCGCTGCGCCGGGAAATTGAATTTGCCCCTGGCGTGGGGCAATTGACGATTACGCTTAAACCGCTGCCGGTTATTGTAGAAGATATTCTTGTAACCGGAAGCGTTGCGCAATCATTTCCGCAATCCGACATATATAAAGACGCGGTTGACGAACGAAACCCCAGCAATGTTGGAGAGTTTTTAAATAGCCAGACCGGTTTTGCGGCGGTTCGGAGAGGCGGCTATTCGGTTGACCCGGTAATGCGCGGCAACCGAGATGAACAGCTCAACATTCAATATGACGGTGGGGTGAAAGTCAGTTTTGCCTGCCCCAATCGTATGGATCCGGTTACTTCCCATATTCAAGCGGAAGATCTGGAGAAGATTGAAGTTATAAAAGGCCCTTATAGCGTGCGTTACGGGCAAACCTTTGGCGGCATTGTAAATCTGGTGCAAAAGCGGCCGGCACCGGCGGATCACTTTAGTGTACATGGTGAAATGGAAAGTGGTTACGAGAGCATCAGTGAAGGCCGGCGTGCCCGGGCAGCGTTAAGCGCATCGGGAAAAATGTTCGATTTTTATGCCAGCGGTGGCAGTAAAGATTATGGGAACTATCAAAGTGGCGCCGGGGCGGAAGTGCCCTCATCCTTCAAGGTTAACGATTATTCGCTGCGTCTGGGCGTAAACCCCTCCGCCAATCATCGAGTGCAATTAGGCTGGCGGCAATCATTTGTAAGAGATGTCCGTCACGCCGGATTACCGATGGATACCAACTACGACGATACCGATATTTGGTCACTGGATTATGCGGGGCGCGGGCTCGGCAGAAAGATTTTCTCTCTTAATGCCAAGGCGTACGGCTCCCAGGTTTCTCACCTGATGACCAACCGTTTGCGGCCCAATTACATGATGGTTCACGCTGAAACCCCGGTGAGTTCCGATATGCTGGGGGGAAAGATCGAAATTGGTGGAACCCTCTCGGCAAAAAATATTTTCTATATTGGCGCCGATTGGGAAAAGCGTAGTAAAGACGGTGCCCGCACCCGGGAAGTTTTCACCAATCCCTGCACGGGCATGATGATGAATCCGTCGAGAACCTTCACCGATGCCATTTGGCAGGATTCTGAGATAAGCGACTTCGGTGTTTTCTCGGAGATACGTCAAATTTTGAATCCAAAGTTAACTGCGGTAGCCGGCGTGCGTATTGATGCTGTTTCCAGTAAAATCAACGATCCAGCGGTTCAGTTTACAGCGGAATATGGCAACTTTGAGGACATAAATGAGACCAATATCAGCGCCAATTTATCTTTTAACTATACGCTCAATACAACCACAAACCTGCAACTGGCGATGGGGCGGGGAACCCGTACTGCTAACCTTATTGAACGCTATATCAACCATCTCAGTATCGGGGTTGACCCTCATGAATATGTTGGCAATCCCAATCTGAAACCGGAGGTTAACCATCAGGTCGATCTTTCGCTGGATAAACAAATCGGTGCTTTGAGTCTGACCGCCAATGCGTTTTATTCACTGGCGCAGGATTACATCACCGCCTCGGTGGATGAGAATCTGTCGCGGCTCTACCTGCCCTGCCGCGAGCCGCAACAGGTAAAACGCTACCACAACATTGACCGGGCCCGGCAAATGGGTTTTGAATTGAATCTCCGCGGAAAAGCGATGGAAAATATAAGCTACCGCGTAGCAGCAGCTTATACCCGGGCCGACGATTTGGCGCGTAACGACCCCCTGCCGGAAATCCCCCCGCTGGAGGCCAACCTGGCTGTGCGTTATAGTCAGGCGCAGTCTCACTACTGGGCAGAACTCAGCGGACGCTTTGTTGCCCGGCAGGACCGTATTTCCGAGGCTTTCAGTGAAACGGAAACCCCCGGATTCAGCACTTTCAATTTTTTGACCGGTTTTAAAATGGCCAGTTTTGCAGAGATAAATATCGGCGTGATAAACATTCTCGATGAAAACTATTATGAGCATCTTAACCGCAAATACCGAAATATGCCCACTCAGGAAATTCTTTATGAGCCGGGCAGAAATTTCACGGTAAACTTGAAACTGAGAAAGTAATCAAGTGTGGGCAATAATTATGGCAGGTGTTTTCAAATAGTAGCGGCGCCGCTGTAATGAGTGCTGCCGCATCCTTTCCTCATAAACTACCTTGAGGCCTATTCAGAATCTGGATAGTGCCTCAAGGTAGTTCTATTACCGGAAAAACAACTAATACGGCTGTGAAGCAATTTACACGCCCTGAATTTTCTTGAATAATCCCCTGATATTATCGGCAAAATGCTATATCTTTTAAGATGAAGGTCGCAGAAATAATAAACCATACGAATCACCGGGAATGGCCACTCCCACAAGCGCCCTGGAAATTTTATCAGGAATGGAATAGAGCCATTTTTCTGCACTGGCGAGTCTCCGTTGAAGCACTGAGTAAGCATGTGCCGGCAGCGCTGGAAATAGATTTGTATGATAATAGCGCATGGGTGTCTCTGGTTGCTTTCACCATGGAGAAGAGTCGGCTTCGTAACCTCATCGCTTTTAAGCCGGTTTCAGATTTCCATGAAATTAACATCCGAACCTATGTTAAATTAAATGGTAAACCGGGCGTGTATTTTTTAAGTATCGAAGGAGGAAAAAGAACCTCCTGCAAAGTCGCCCGGCAGGTCTCCAAGCTTCCTTATCGCTATTCTGCCATAAAAAGGCAAGAAGGAAAATATCAGTCAAGGAATATTGATTTTGCGGATCAATTGACATTGCAATTCACACCAGGGAATAATATTCGGAAAAAAGATGCGCTCACGAAGTGGCTTACGGAGCGATATGCTTTATTTCAGGATGCCGGTCATTACATCAATGCGTTCGATATTCATCATGCGGAATGGCCCTTGCAGGACATTGATTTTGATAAGCTGGTGGTGAATTATCCCCGTTACGCTGATATGATAAATAATTCCCCGCATAGTGCGCATTATTCCCCGGGAGTTCAGGTAATTGCCTGGGGAATGGATAAGCGGGATGCCACAGATGTCATCGCCGGTTAATGCCTGCCGGCAGCTCATGATTAACCGGAAAACTGAGAGGCGCTGAATGCAATTGGAATGGTTATATATCGCCGGTCTGCTCAATTTTGCCATCGCTATACTGCATGTTGCCATTATTATCGGCGGGCCGAAATGGTACCGTTTTTTCGGCGCCGGTGAAAGGATGGCCTCACTGGCGGAAAAGAAATCAGTACTACCAGCACTGATAACACTGTCGATTGCGATTATCCTGGCTATTTGGGGAATGTATGCCTGGTCCGTTGCGGGCATCTTGCCGGATTTGCCTTTCCCAAAATATATTCTGGCCGCGATAACAATCGTCTATTTTCTCCGCGGTTTTGGCGGTTTAGTATTACCTTTTCTCAGTGACCATCCCTACGTCCGGCAAAATAGTATTGGCTTTTGGATCTTTAGTTCAATAATCTGTCTGATATTCGCAATTGTTCACTTACTCGGGCTTATGTCCGGCTGGTCTAATCGGTAGCAGGATTTTAACTGAAAGAGGTATCGCAAATTATGAAAATCACCTACTACGCTGCGGCCAGCCTGGATGGTTATATTGCCAGAGAAGATGGCGATGTTTCCTGGCTGGACACCCTCGATATAGATCCGGCGGATACCGGTTATGAGGCATTTTTCGCCAGCACTGACGGCCTGGTAATGGGCCGCAATACTTACGATTTCGTCTTTAATTACGGCAGCTGGCCCTATGGTAATAAGCCAACCTGGGTTTGCACCAGCCGGGCGCTGGAAACTTTGGATGGCGCAAACCTTCTTATTGAGAAAACGATTAAAGACATTATTCCGGCGGCGGCAGCGATGGAATTAAAACATCTCTGGTTGGTTGGCGGTGGTGAATTGGCTTCTTCTTTACTGGATGAAGGATTATTAACCCACCTGAGTATTTCCGAAATGCCTGTCCGGCTCAACAATGGTATTCCCCTTTTTGCCCGCCATCGCCTGGAAAACCTGACAAGCGGGAAACACGAGACAATCCGGAAAAGTGGCTTTAATCAGTTGGAAATGACCTTAAAGTAATTTATTGTAATCAGGAGGGAGAATTTACCGACGTGAAAGTGATGCCGCAAATTTAAGCTGAATAAACATGAATTGTTGTTACCGGTCTGAATGCCGGATATTGGGAAGTTAAATTATGAATGAATATCGAACAGATTTATGGGCGGTAACGCCTCCCGAACACTGGGAGGCCTACCAGGAAGACGATTATACCGTTATCCATGATCCGGAAGGCGTGGGTGCGTTGCATATTAGCTCATTCACAAAAGATGCGGATGTTACCACGGATGACCTGGAGGCATTTGCTGCTGAGTATGATAATAAAGACATTACCGTTAGCAATGTTGATTATACCAACTTTTCCGGCATTACTTTTGATTATATCGAAGACAACAATTACTGGCATATTTGGTTTCTGAAATCGAAGA
>JAUIFT010000704.1 GCA_030430345.1 Calditrichia bacterium
CGGTGCCGTCGGCGATCTGGTCAGCTGCTTTATAATCATCGGGGGAAACCAGCGACCGCCGTTGCCGGTTCTCCGTGCTGGCATTTTCGATTTCCATAATTTCCCGGGCGATTTTCCGGCCATCATCGTTTACAACGCCGAGTACTGCGCCTATACATTCTTCCGGGTATGTCTTTTCGCCATGTCTGTTTATTCTGCTGATTATCTCATTTGGAATCTGAATCATTGCCAGGGTTCTCCTGTATTTTTTTCGTTGTTCGTTATTCGTCGTTCGTTGTTCGTTGTGTTAGAATCTTTTACTTTTCTTCCCAAAAACGATCGCTGAGATAGCGATATCCACTATCGCAAAAGATAGTCACGACAATGCCTTCATCCAGCGTTTGCGCAACCTTCATCGCAGCAACCATTGCCGCCCCGGCTGAAACACCGACAAAGAGTCCTTCTTCGCGGGCGAGGCGGCGGGTCATTTCAAATGCGGACTCGGTAGTGATTTCAAGATTTTTATCCACCAGTGCCGGGTCGTATATGCCGGGCACAACAGCAGTTTCCAGGTGCTTCATGCCTTCCAGACCGTGATACGGCGAGTCTGGCTGGAATGAAATTGTTTTAATATTCTCGTCGAAGGTTTTCAGGCGGCGGGCGGTGCCGGTGAAGGTGCCGGTCGTTCCCAGTCCGGCAACGAAATGCGTCACTCGTCCATTTGTCTGGGCAAGAATTTCTTTACCGGTACCGTAAAAGTGGGCTTCCCAGTTCGCAGGATTATTATACTGATCAGGATAAAAGTAACGCTCACGATTTGCCGGATTTTCTGCCAGCAAAGCTTTGACATAAGTCTGCGCGCCATCAGTGCCGGACATAGGATCGGTAAGTATCAGCTCTGCGCCATAATTTTCCAGTATCTTCTTTCTTTCCGGACTGGCGTTTTCCGGTAATGCTAATTGCACGTTATAGCCGCGGGCTGCGCCAATCATTGCGTAGGCAATTCCCGTATTACCACTGGTGGCATCAATAATCGTTTTTCCCGGCGTTAATTCGCCACTTCGCTCGCCGGCAAGGATCATATTCAAAGCCGCCCGATCTTTTACGGACCCACCGGGATTGAACCATTCCGCCTTTGCATATATCGATACTTTTTTCGGCAGTTCGGCAGTGATCGAATGAAGCCGAATCAACGGCGTATTTCCGATGCGGGACAACAAAGAGTTGCTCTCCCCTGCCAGTATTTCCTCTTCATTTAACGCTGCTTCAATCATTTTTAAGGCCATTGCGCATCCTTTATAAAGTAGAAAGCCCACTACCAGATTTCTCTTGCAGCGGGCTTTTGAAAGTGTTTGCGTATTTTTCTACTACTTTTACTCCATCCTCCGCTGTTTGCTGCCTTTTTTACAACAGGTACAGTTCATGGTACACATGCAGTTGCGGCGGATGGATTTAATCGTTACCGTCGATAGGTTTGTCGAATAGTTTTTATTCATATTTAAAAATACAAACATTCCTGTAATCCCTAAAAAAAGGAACCCGCTGTCACTCTGGTGAGGCAGCGGGTTCGAATTCACTTTAATTCTGTTTATCAATTTTTATGATCTTCGCGTTGCCTCTATATGTCGTGCGGTACACATGCGCTTTTTGCAGCAAGTGCAACAGGTTTTACAGCGACAAATATTGGCAGAATTGATAAACATTTTTTCTCTCATTTTATAAGCGCTTCAAATATAGCCGTCGATAATTCTAATGCAAGTGTTTTCTTTATCCGGCAATCTTCCGTTTTTCCGGAGGAAAAGCCAGCGCAAATTTCTGATGCAATTCTCTTACGCTCGCTTCGCCAAAACGTTTCGCTACAATCACAGAAATTTTAATTTCCGAGGTGCTGGTCATCAGGATATCAATATTAGCGCTACTGAGCGCATCGAAAACTTCGTAGACAATGCCATAATTTTCCGAAATCCCGAAACCCACCAAAGACACCTGGGCAACATCGGTTTCCAGTGAAAAATCCGCAATCACATTTTCAGAGAGGAACTGTTTCAGGATTGCTGCGGTTTTTTCAGTTGCTTCGGCATTTACCGTAAAGGACAATGCCGGAGAGTGCCGGTTGTTTTTTCCGGAGGTTAGCAGTTGAATACCAATCTCCTCCCCGGCTATTTTCGCCAGGAGCTTTTTGACAAAGCGGCCCTCACCGTTATGGCCATGCACATCGATTCTCGTGATATCTTTCTGCAACGCAATGCCGGTAATAATACTCTTTTCCACAATCGTCTCCTTCTTTCCGATTACTGTGCCAGTGCTTTCTTCGAAAGCGGAGCTGACCCGTATTTCCAAAGCAAATTTTCGGGCAATCTCAATAGAGCGGCCCATCATCACCTGCGCACCGGATGCGGCCAGCTCAAGCATTTCTTCATAAGCGATACGCGGGAGCAGGCGAGCATCCGGCACAATGCGCGGGTCGCAGCTGAGTACGCCCGGCACATCGGAATAGATTTCGCAGCAGTCCGCCGATAATGCCGCTGCCAGTGCGACGGCC
>JAUIFT010000705.1 GCA_030430345.1 Calditrichia bacterium
CATCGAGTTAACATTAATTTCTCCTTTTCAAACCGTTTAAGAGCAGATTAATCATCGTTTCCACTACTTTATCCTGCTTCTCATGTGGATAATGTTGAATCCAGTCCAGATTCAAAAATTCCGTCATATATACCAGAGTTACTGCGGTCAATTCTTCATCTTCAATGTCGAAAAGCCCCTCTTCCCGCCCCTCCCGCAAAAGGGGAATTAGCTTTTTTATGTATAAGGTATTGAGCTTCTCCACGATTGGATGTCCGTGCGGAGTGTGCTCGCATAAATAGCGGGGAAGGTCCGCAACAACGTCTGCATGTTGCTTAAGTTTATGATAGGCAATACTAAAAAAATGCTTCACTTTTTCGACGGCATTACTATCGTCGGGAATTTCCTGTTCGACAGCCTCCATGAAAAAGGTCGCTTCTTCGATGACAATTTCGTCGAATATGGATTCTTTACTGGGGTAGTAATAGTAGAGTGTTGGCTTGGCAAGTCCACTTTGCCGGGCGATATCACCCATGGAGGTTTTATTGAAACCGAGGCGAAAAAATAATTCCCGGGCGGATTGCCGTATAATCGTTTTTTTCTCTATATCTGCTGGGGGCATTTTTTTCTCGAATTAATAAAGGTTTAAACTTTCGACCAATTTTGAAAACGGTCGAAAATATAACGTTCGAAAAATAAAAACGCCAGTAAAAAAGAATTGTTTCATTAAATAAAAAATTTCACAAGGGGTTCATTGGCCGTTAATGGTTTTCCGTTGTTTGTTGCTTTTTGTTTTATGTTGTAGAAACGGATTTTTGGTAGAGACGGATCATGATTCGTCTCTACCCGCTCCTTCCAATACCGCATCCAGATTTTCAACGACTTGATCAACATTTTGCCGGGAAAACACCAGCGGCGGTTTTATTTTTATTACGTTATGCAGCGGCCCATCCGTGCTGAGGAGAATACCGCGATTGCGCATTTCTTCGATGATCATACCGGCGGTTTCCGCGGCTGGTGCTAATGTTTCCCGATCGTGAACTAATTCCACGCCGATAAATAATCCCAGTCCGCGAACATTTCCGATAATCGAGTGGCGCTCTTGCAATTCCCGCAGCCTGACCAGAAAATAATCGCCGGTGTCTTTTGCGTTTTTCTGCAGCCGGTCATCTTCGATGGCATCCAATACCGCCAGGCCAATCGCGCAGGAGACCGGGTTACCGCCGAACGTGTTGAAATATTCCATGCCATTATTAAACGCATCTGCAATTGCCGGGGTGGTAATAACAGCCGCGAGTGGATGCCCATTGCCAATTGGCTTACCGAGGGTGACGATATCCGGCACTACCTCCTGATGCGCAAATGCCCAGAAATGACTGCCGATCCTACCGAAACCAACCTGCACTTCATCAGCAATACAAAGTCCACCGGCCTTCCGGGTATGTTGAAATGCCGATTTCAGATAATTCGGCGGCAGCACAATCTGTCCGCCACAGCCGAGCACAGACTCACAAATAAACGCTGCCGGCTGTTTGTCCTGGTCAGCCATTTCGCTGATAATTCGCTGCACATCCGCTGCATATTTTTCACCGGCCTGCGGATCGTCGCTGCGATAGGCGCCGCGATAGGGATCGGGCATCAACGCTTTATGGATGTGCGCTTCCGCGCCTTTGCCGCCAGGTCCGTCAAATTTGTACGGACTTAACTCGATCACTGAAGTGGTAGTACCATGATAGGCGCCATCAACCACGATAATATCTTTCTGCCCGGTAAAATTGCGGGCGAGACGCAGGGCCAAATCGTTCGCTTCGCTGCCGGAGCAGGTGAAAAAACAAACACTGAGCGGATCAGGAAAAGTAGCGGTGAGCCGCCGGGCATATTCTACCAGATGATCGTGGAGATAGCGGGTATTTGTATTTAAACGGGCAATTTGCTGCTGCGCCGCCCGCGCAACCCGCGGATGACAGTGGCCGACATGGCAGACATTATTTACACAATCCAGGTAGGCTTCCCCGTTTTCCTCAAAGAGATACTGCATGGCTCCGCGGTTTATTTTCAGATGTTTTTGATAGGAAATGCTCATGTTCCGGCCGAGGTGCTTTTTCCGCGCTTTCAGGAGGTCGGCCGTTGCTTTTTTCGATTCGGATGAAGGCATTTGGCAAGCTTCCCGAAATACGGCCCTGGCCTGTTCCGGATTAACGGCGATAAATTTCTCCAGTAAATCCCAGGCGGGTTTTTCGCTGACCCGAATATATTCGTTGTCGGGATCTTCAGTGATTTTCCTGGCGGACATACTAACGCTGACGCAGAGCCGCGCGCAGATCAGGTAGAAAAGGATGTCAATCTCCCGGGGCTGCAGCGGAAAAACGGCATGATATCCGCGAATAACTTCTCCGGCAGCGGAAAGCGGATCGGCTTTCCCCATCAGGGCGTAAGCGAGGGTAATTGCCAATTCACAGATTGTATTGGTATAAAGCAAATCACCGAAGTCGATAATGCCACTAATCTTTTTGCCATCACTGAGCAGGTTGTAATC
>JAUIFT010000706.1 GCA_030430345.1 Calditrichia bacterium
ATGGAGTTTGGTTATAGAAGATGACATTAAACTCCCGAGAGGTTTGCAGGTTAAAGGAATGGACGATGAAGTTCAGATACGTCAAATCTTTGATCGGATCTATGGTAACAATAAAGCTGAGCTTCATGGCTTTTTATTTCCGAAATGTTTTCGGATAAGCTGGTCATACACCGCCGCTCGCTTATCCCAGGTATGATTATCAAGGATGTAGTTGATTGCATAATCCCGATCCCAACTGCGGTTGGCTGCTGCAACTATTTTTTCTGCCATTCGGGGCATATCACCGCTGGGAACGGCATAGCCTAACTGGGATGCTTCAGCAAGATAATCGTTGGGGAAACCGTTTTCACTAACGTATGGCAGACCAGCCCGCAAGTAGTGATAGATCTTGGTGCTTTCATTATTATGCATAAATGCCCCGGCAGAAACGACAATACCAACATCGGCATGATGAAAATAATCCCAGGAAGCTTCGTAGGGAATCACCCCTTTATAGCTAACATATCTTGTGTCCAGTTTGCTGACATCGCCGGGACCGAACATATAAAGGCGAACGCCCTGATTCGCAAGCAATTTACCCCACTGATTCAATTTGTCTACCAGCACTTTATTTGCTTCCGGTTGGGAGCGTTCATTGTAAACATTGCCGGCAAATATACAGATCTTTTCATCGGTGGCGGGGAAAGGGGTTTTGCCTGGTGGCGGTATCTGGTGGTCAACACCGCCCGGCACAAGGAGCATCTTTTCTTCGACGCCATGGCAATCAATCCAAAGCTCCCGCGCTTTTTCGGTGAGGACGGTAATGTACTTGCAACGCTCGGATATCCGTTCCTGACAGGCGTAAAAGTCTTCGCGGGTTTTGCCGTAAAAATAAATGCCGGGCATTTCCCGGGGACCAACAACCGAGCCAAGTTTGGAAATGATGAAAGGGTGTTCATTCCCTTGATATTTTTCCAACGTTTTAAAACCGATATTAAAGAGGGTTTTGATCACATCATAATCGGACCATTTTGCTTTTCCGATCGGCTTCCGTTGCAGGTTCGGCGCCATCGGGATCACTTTTTTAGTATCCCACCATTTTAGCCAGGTCGGTTCATTGGTAAGAATGTCCACTTCATAACCACACCTTGCTAAAGCCTCGGCAATTTTGATCCAGCGAATATAACCCATGTCAGTAAGCGCCAGTGGTTTCCGCCAGGCGTTGTAAATAACCGCTATTTTTGCCATGCTATTATTCTGTTTTTTGATGATGGGAGGTTTTCTGTATGATAAATTTATGTTTCTTCGTACCTGAAAATAAGTGGCACATGTCATTGCGAGGAGTATCGCGACGAAGCAATCTCCGGTAAGCGAACATGGGGATTGCTTCGCCGGGCAAAAACGCCCGCCCGCAATGGCAGAAGAGGGCTCTTCTTAAACGAGTAACATTGCCGTTTAAAATGCGTGCCGGAGGAAGATGTTGTTAGCGACGCTCTCAATGGTTTTTAATTCCCCCAGGTCGCTGAGCTTTCGCAAAAAAGATTCGTAATGATCGATCCAGTATTGGGCGTAACAATCATGCAGACCGATCGCCGTAACCTCGTTTTCCTGAACAGTTTTAAGTGCTGCTTTTTCCCAATCTGCATAGCTGACTTTTTCGCAATACATCGGCCAGTCGTCCAACTGCATGGGAATTTTTACCAGACGGTTCTCCAAGTAAGGTAATCGGTCTTTTTGCGGCGGCATCCAGCAGCCCAGCCATTCAAAATTATAATAACAAAGGTTTTTATCACCCAGCGCTGCCGTAAGCACAGATTGGGGAGGACGGTAGCCTTTCAGTCGATAGTCAATCTTCCGGCAGCGGTATAATTGATTGCCGGTATTTCGTAGCTGCGTTTTCGAAAGCAGCCTGTGAACTTGGTTGTAGATGCGCGGATGCTTGTTAAGAAATGACCAGAATGGGGATATTCGATGATTATATGAATGAAAAGCCAGGCAATGTCCGCCAGCCTCAATTTCATCTCTGATATCCAATAAAAATTGCCCGACAACATTATAACTCACCTTGACGCCGGCAACTGCCTCGATAGCGAGCATTTGCTGCAAATAATCGGGCGCCATTCTGTTGGCAAATTTTGCCAGACCATTGTCAATCCCGATGTGTCCCAGCCCTCGTTCCGTATCATGATAGATACAGATCGTTTTTCCGGCTGCCAGGGCCGATTCCCTTTTCTTACCAATTGCGATGCTGCCAATATTGTCATTAGGATTGATGACCCACCAGTTACCTTCCCGAATAGCGTTAAAATGTTGAGTAACGGCCCAATCATAAATTCGGTGAAAGAGATCGCGTTTAACGGTTCGCTGAATGTCGGTGTTTTCGATGGCGTAATCCGCAGTCGGCAGACAAACTTCCCACCCCTTGTTCAAGGCTTGAGCGATCTCAGCAGGGGGCGATTCAGACTCCCGCATTTTCTGCGTAAGCCAATTACAATAAGCCTTGGCCGCCTCATAGGTGATGTTGACCGCAGGAT
>JAUIFT010000707.1 GCA_030430345.1 Calditrichia bacterium
GGATAATATGAGTACGCAACCTATTGATGTCCGGGAACTGTTAACCGTAATACATACCCAAAAAAATGTGGATGCAGATCTTTGTCTGGATCATGGCTGCTTGTTGAAAACCAATGATCCTAAACCATTTGTAAAGGTTGTCAATTATATCATCAATCTGCTGACGCCGCTGGCAAACGGGCAGCTGCAGGTGGGATTAAGTTTACAAAAAGAGAAATACAGTATCAGTTTTTTAGCACTCACCGAAACTAATGAGTTTCCCACGCTCAGTGAAAAAATTGCCGAGACTTTGTCTGTCTATCAGGCAACGGTCGAGCATAATGGAGAGCCAGGGAAATATTTCCAGGTCCTTCTGAAGTTTCCGCAATCCCCATGATTTTCACCCCTTCATTGCTTGCATTGAGAAAGATTCGTTTTTAGCTTGCGGACGGCAAATTTTATGGAAAAGGAAGTCGCCCGTTGGCAGATGTGAAAGCAAAAATTTTAATAGTGGATGATGAAACAAACATCCACTATTCCTTCGAAAAAATTCTTGGGAGCGATTACAATATCGCTTCCGCCCAAACCGCAGAAGATGGCCTGCTAAAGCTGAAAAAGCTTCATCCGGACGTGGTTGTTATGGATATTAAGATGCCCGGGATGAACGGTCTGGAAGCGTTGAAGCGCATGCGCGATATCGACGGCCGTGTTCCGGTCGTTATGATGACCGCCCATGGCTCCATGGACACCGCCATTAAAGCGATGAAGTATGGTGCTTTTGAATATCTGTTGAAACCGTTCGATATCGATCGGATGCGGGAAGTGATTCAGAAAGCCTTCCAGAGTAGCCAACTAATGCGCCGATCTGTTCGTGTCGCCAGCGGAAAGGGTGAGAAAACCGACATCAGTGGCGATATGATTGTTGGCACTTCCGAGGCGATGCAGGAAGTCTACAAACTCATTGGGCAGGTTGCCGCACAGGATGTAACCGTTTTGATTCGTGGGGATAGCGGCACCGGGAAAGAGCTGGTTGCCCGGGCGATTTATCACCACAGCCGCCGGTCAAAAGCGCCCTTTTTGGAAGTGAATTGTGCCGCCTTACCGGAAAATCTCCTCGAATCCGAACTGTTTGGTTACGAGAAGGGGGCATTTACCGGAGCGACGGAACGGCGGATCGGAAAGTTTGAGCAAGTCGATGGCGGTACCCTCTTTCTGGATGAGATTGGAGAAATGTCTCTGGTGACCCAGGCTAAAATTCTTCGGGTGATTCAGTATGGAGAGTTTAACCGGGTTGGGGGAAATGTGGTTATTCGCAACAATGTTCGGCTACTGGCGGCAACCAATCGAAATCTGGAAGAAATGATCAAGAAGGGGGAATTCCGGGAAGACCTCTATTATCGCCTCAATGTAATCACTGTTCCCTTGCCGGAGCTGCAGGAACGCAAGGAAGATATTCCTCAATTAATCGAATATTTCCTCGCCCGTTATGGTGAAGACACGGGGCGTTCTATTCAGGGCGTCGACAAAAAAGCGATGAATAAACTGATGGACTACGCCTGGCCGGGCAATGTGCGTCAGTTGGAAAACTGCATCCGCCGGGCGATGGTGTTGGCGAAAGGGGTTACCATTACCGTGGAAGACCTTGAGCTGGAAGCGGTCTCGGAAGAACTATTGTTGCCCCGGCAGAACGAGGATGATGCCCTGGATGCGATCATCGATCAAATTGTCCGGGGGGGCAGCCAAACTCAGCTCTGGCCGGAAATGGAAAAACGGCTGATTGAAAAAGTGCTGCTGAAAACCCGGGGAAATCAGGTGCAGGCTGCGCGGGTGTTGGGGATTCATCGCAATACACTGCGCAATCGCATTGACCGCTATGGATTGAATGCGCTGATATCCGGAGGGTGAATAAATGGGCAAATGGGCAAAAATGCAAAAAGTCTTTTTGCCCATTTGCCTAATCTATTATCCGCTTCTGCAACCCCAATAATATGTTCTTATACGCCCGCGGAAAATACCGTACAATTCGATCTATCGTTTTTACATCGGCACCGACCATGATTCGGGAATTCTTTTTGCGAATCCCCCGGATGATTTGCCGGGCTGCGCTGGCTGCGGAAATCATTGCGACCTTATCAAATTTTTCTGCCAACCGAGTTTTTTCTGCGGGATTGCGCTCCCGGGCATTGCGGGCAATCTTTTTATTCGTTTTTGAATTAATCTACCTGAATCATCAGCTTTCCGGTATTACCTCCATCGAACAACATTAGCAACGTTTCCGGAAAGGTTTCGATACCGGGGACGATATGCTCTTTCACGGTCAGTTCTCCGCTGGCAATCCATTCGGCAATTTCCTGCATGGCAGTCTTATATCGGCTGGCATAGTCGAACACGATGAATCCCTCCATCCGTGCGCGATTGATCAACAGGGAAAGATAGTTGGATGGCCCCTTAATCGGCGTGGTATTGTTGTATTGGGAGATCGCCCCGCAAATCGGAATGCGGGCGCCACGATTGATGCGGGTGAGGACGGTA
>JAUIFT010000708.1 GCA_030430345.1 Calditrichia bacterium
TTTTCGCAGGCAAGTTGTCAAAAGAGTGTAACGAGGATAAGAAAATGAAAACGGCTCATGTAAAAAATTTATTCACAGACTGGTCGGAGAAGCGGCTGGACGAGACATCCCGAAAGGACGTCGGGATTCATTTAGCGCATTGCCCGGAGTGTCGTTCGTTTTACGAGAAAATGACCGCCTTGCTCGTTGTACCGGATGAGCTCGATCTGCCAGCGCTAACCCCGGATCCTTTTCTGCCGACGCGTATTCGCGAAATGGCGAAAAACATCCCTTCGGGAAAACCGCGCGTTTCTGCCGCCGCGACAGTTCAGTGGGGATTTTCGACCTTGATGTTGACCGTGGCAATCTATACCGGCATCTACCTGGGGAAAGATTTTGCAACTGTGAGCGAAACAGATGACACTAACCTGCTGGGAGAAGTATCCCAGGCGTTATACGGGGAAAACCTGGCCGATAGCTGGGAATATGTGCTGACAAATGACGATGAGGGTAATGATGAAAATTAAAATACTCATCGGCGCGCTGGTTTTTCTAATAGTTATCAATCTGGCAACGATTGGCAGCTTCTTTTACCATCAGTCCCAGAAAAAGCAGGAGCGCTTCTTAATGGAGCGCGGGGCACCCTGGGCGAAGCAATATCCCGATAGCCTCGGCATGGAAAAGATGCGTATGATCCATGAACTTTTCCGGGGATTCCGGCAGGAAAGCGCCGAGCTTAACGAGCAAATGATGGTTGAGCAGGAAGTCCTCTTTGAACTATTACAAAGTGATGCGCCGGAGGACAGTCTCTACCGGCAGCTGGATAAATTACAGGAAATGCGCGGCGCGCTCGGCCGTAAGGCAATTGACAAACTCATCGCTGCCAAAGCGTTCCTGACACCAGAAGAACAGAAACGACTTTTTTATGCAATTATGCGTGCAAGTCCGGGCTTTCGGGGGGGAGGCCCGCCCTTCCGCAAAGGCTTTCGAAACCGGAGGGGATCTTTCCGCGGCCCCCGCTTCGATAGACCAGATAGGTTCAATGAACCGGAAGATAAACCGTAACACCTAAAAAATCATATGGAGAAATATCATGAAACGAAAAAACATGCTTATCGCAGTATCAACCTTAATGATCATCCTTTTCACCGGTATGCTGGTCGCCCAGCCTTTTGGGCAGGACCGTAAAGCCCGCATGGGCGTGCGCGGCAATCACCATGAACGATTGGCAAAAATGCTCGATTTAAACGAGTCACAGCAATCGCAAATCCAGGAAATGCGCCTGAGTATGCAAAAAGAAATGATTCCCCTGCGAAGTGAAGTTGAAAAATACCAGGGCGAATTGAAGCTGGTAATGACGGCTGAAAATTTCGACGCAGGTAAAGCCGAAAGTCTGGTGAATAAAATCAGTGATCTGCGCGCGAAAATGAAGTTAAAGCATTTGATGCAACAGCAAGCCGTTCGCAATCTGTTGACCGATGAACAACGGAAGAAGTTTGACCTGCACATTCTTTCCAACGATCGTCCCGGTAAAGGCCATCGTGGCAAAGCCGGCCATCGAAAAGGCCGCTTTGGCAACCGTGGTTTCCAGGGGGAAACCGAGGAAGGCTGAGAAAATTTCATCAATAATACAGCAATAATGCTGTAAACCCCGCGCCCCGGTATCTTTGATGCCGGGGCATTTTATTTGCGACTGATTAACACCAATGTTGTAAAAGTTCGTTTATTATTCATTTTACATCTGAAAAGTATAGGTATATTTCAACAAAATAGTTCGGTTTAAAGTGCGCGGCAGCAGCAGGTCATCTTCCCGTCGCCTGTCTGTATTGAACGCTTCATCATAAACAATCCAAAGATCGCTGCCTTCCTTGAAATTATAGCGAAAGCGTACATTCGGCACCAGCAGGTTCGCCAGGCTGTTATATTGAATGAAAGCATTGATAGCAGCATGAGTATTAATCGCGCTATCGACCCGCAAGCGAACAATATGCGCGGAAAAGTGCTGGCCATCCCGCGGCATGCGGATAAAATTCGCCTGATATTGCCCGCTGATGTCGAGATGCCGGGAAGCATTCCAGGTGGGAGAAAACCCAACCCGGTATCTTTCCCCGTCGTAAAAAGCGCCGATACCTCCGTTGATGCTGGCCCGCAGTAGTTTTCCGGAAGACATGTTATAACCGCCTTCAGCGTTGAAATAGGTATAGCTGCCGCTGGGTACTACGGAACTGGAGGTAAAAAAGAGCGAGTCCCGCAAGTCCTCATAATACAATTCCACATCTGCCCAAATACTTGCTCCGGATTTAAAAGTGAAATCGGTATCATACTCAAATTGCGCCGATTCCAGCGAGTTATCTTCATTCCGCAGCGCTGCAAAACCAAAAAACTGCACCGGATCGATTTGCCGGAAGCGGGAATTTTCATCTTTCAGGAAAGCATAGTTGATCCACCAAAAAAACTCTGTGAAATTCTTGCGGGTGGTAAAGCCGAGCTCCGGGAGGTAGTCCGGCCCGCTGCGGGCATAGGAG
>JAUIFT010000709.1 GCA_030430345.1 Calditrichia bacterium
ACCGGTCAAGCTCAGCTTCGATTTCGAAGGATTGATTGTCCGGGCGGTTTCCCAGGATCGTAGTTTTGAGGCGCTGGGAATAAACCTCATCGGGAAAATTGCAATAGGAAATAACGCCATTCTCGCGCTCAACAATCGCTATACGCTGTATCAATCCTATACCCGGGAAATACTGTTGCTGAACCTGGATAAGCCGGCCAGCGAATATTATGATGACGGGGGCAAGCTGAAGGAGAAGTATCACTGGTATATGGACATGCTTGGCGAAATCATCGACTACGCCCGAAATCTAAAAATGATAATTGATGACCGGGCAATTCCCGATGTGCAAAACATTATTTCCCACTTTCAGTAAATGATCTAAAGCTGTTTGATATATACGAGTACGATTTTTACTATGCGCCATTTTTTTAGTTCTTTTTTTACCGGCCTGGGATATTATCGGAAAGCGCATCACTTTATTTTTAAGCAGCGCTTTTGGCCGTACCTGATGTTGCCGGGATTTTTAAGCCTTAGCTATATTATTATCCTGATTTTCCTAGGGACATTCCTCGCGGAAGATTTTTCCAGCTACATCAACGCGAACTTTATTCCGGCTGCCATTAAAGGACAGGCCACTCTTTTTATTGTCGCAATTCTGACCTGGATTCTTTTTCTGATCCTTGCCTATATGACTTATAAGCACGTGGTGCTAATTCTCTTCGCACCGATTCTCGGCTTCGTTTCCGAGAAAGCGGAAGAAAAGCTCTATGGCAAATCCAGTTCGGCGTTTAGTGTCCGGCAATTGGGCAAGGATATTTTCCGCAGCCTGCACATCAACCTGCGCAATATATTTCGCACAATTCTTCTGACGATTCCTGCCTGGGCGTTGGTTTTTATTCCCCTCGCCGGTCCGATCGTTTCCCCCCTTTTGCTCTTCATGATACAAGCCTATTACAGCGGATTCGGCCTGCTGGATATTGTATTGGAGCGCCGGCGCTATTCCGCTCCGGAAAGCTTTGCCTTCATGAAAGCGAATCGCGGGCTGGCCAGCGGGCTCGGCGCCGGTTTTACCCTGCTGCTATTGATTCCTTTCATCGGCTGGTTTGCCGCCCCTTCCTACGGCACCATCGCCGGCACTATTGCCGCGCTGGAAAACACCGGCAATTTCTCCGCGCCGGCGGATGAGGCAGTCGTTGAATGATTGATTGGTTTCTCCTCCTGGTTGCCCTCATTCTATTCTCCGGTTTCCTGATTTGGGCAACAACATTTCATCCGAAGAAAATTCAGACGGCGCCATATTTATCCACAGATGCCGCGCCGGAATTGCAGCCGAATCAATCCCTGAAAATTCTCAGTTATAATGTGCAGTATATGGCCGGGAAGAACTACGTCTTTTTCTATGACGTTCCCGGCAACCAGGGACCGGATAGCCGCCCCAGCCGGGAAGATATAAGCAGCACTTTCCGGGAAGTCGCGCGGGTCATCCGGGCTGAAGATCCTGACGTCATTCTTCTGCAGGAAGTAAACGATGGGGCCAAACGCACGGATTATGAAGACCAGTTGGCTCGACTGCTACAAATGCTCCCGGATAACTATTCTTGTTATGCCAGCACATTTTACTGGAAAGCACGCTTTGTCCCTCACCCGCAGGTTATGGGTCCGGCAGGTATGAAGCTGGTAACCATATCCAGGTATCGCATCTCAGGCGCGACCCGATTTCGTTTGCCGCAGCTTCCCAGGAATATCCTCTTTCGCCAATTTCTCTTCAAAAGAGCGGTATTAGCGGTCGAATTGCCAATTGCCGGCAAACAGCCGCTGATTATTCTGAACACCCATCTCGATACCTGGGCGAAAGGCTGCAGCACGATGCAGCAGCAAATATTTCGGGTGGATGCGATTTTGGAAGCGTATCGCAAGAAAGGGCATTCCTGGATTATTGGCGGCGATTTTAACCTGCTGCCTCCCGGTGTCCAGTTTCAGTGGTTATCCGAATTGCAGAAAACAGAATACCGGGCCGAAAGCGAACTGCAATATTTATTCGACAAGTATCCTTCAATCCCTTCTCTGGCAGATGTCAATGGACCCAACAGCCGGGAATGGCTCACCCACTTTCCGAATGATCCGAAATTCGATCGTCCGCAAATCACCCTGGACTATTTTTTCTATGATCCGAATCTGAAATTGATCAACAGCTACGTGCGGCAGGATGATACCTGGCATATTTCCGACCATCTGCCCCTGATTGGTGAATTTCGATTGGTCAATACAACCGGATTCTGCGAAAGACCTTTTGAATATAATCCCGGGTTTCCTGGTAAGGCAGATAAGCGACGAGGTGATTAAACAGGTTTTGGGGGGCCATCCCATTAGCAGTGCGAATTGCTGCCGGAATATCCTTTTTGCCCACCAGTCCACGGGCGACATTTTGCGGTCCGGTATTGTATCCTGCCGCAATCAGATATTTCTTTTTCTTCAAATCAGTAACACCGGCGTAATAATATTGCCCCAGTTTGTGGAGGTA
>JAUIFT010000020.1 GCA_030430345.1 Calditrichia bacterium
CTTTGGCTGACAAATTTTTGTCATAGCCGGTAAAAGCAAGAGAAAAGAGGATTAGTCCGGCGGGGACAATAAAACCTGCGGTAAAAGTGAGGCGCATCCAGGTATGAATGTTTTCCAGGCTGCCGAATTGAAACCAGGCAAAGAAAGCAAATGCATCCAAAGCCAATGCCAGGGTAAATATGGAGAAAATCCGGTTAATACGCTCGCGCCTGCGAAATAGCCAGGTAACAATAGCCAACAGCATACAGAGAATGCCGGAGAGTAGCATGGGTACAGCATATAGATTCATTATGAATATCCGATCTTGAAATGGCATTAGGTATCTCTGGAAGGTAAAGCGACCGGAAGGGAAATTCAATACCCAGTTCCCTTTAAATATGCGATAAACGGCTTTCAGAAATTATTGGGCAATGTTTCCATTTTGCAGGCATTCTCGCCAACCGCGATATCCGCATTTACCGGTAGCGAAATCAGTTTTTTGACAGTTTGTCGCAATTTTCGTCAAACTGTCAGTTAGGTGTGAATCTGTTACATTTTCTCTGACAAGCGCTGTCCGCATGGCGGAAATTTTTTCTGACCTCCTGAACCGTCTTTAAAATAATGATTTTTCTTTAAGTGTTTTTAAAACAAGTGTTTATGAGTCTGTTTTTGTTTTTGGCACACCACTTGTAAATAGTAAAAGCAACTGCATGAGCAGAATTTTGAAAACCAAACTTTAAAACCCTTTTAGGAGGATATACAATGAAATTAGTACACTTTTACCCGAATTCTTTAAACGGCATTAGCAAAGAAATCGACAATGTATTCAATACTTTCTTTGATGATTCCACCCGGATGAATACTGAGCGTAAATCTGATCTCGATTGGCAGCCGCGCGTAGATGTTCGCGAAACTGAAGATGCGTTTTTACTGGTGGCGGAATTACCGGGCATTAGCAAAGATGATTTAAATATCGAATTCGAAGACAATGTCTTAAGAATCAGCGGCGAGCGCAAAAGCAAGACTGAAGATGAGAAAACCAATGTGCTGCGCAGCGAAAGAATTTTTGGCAAATTCCGCCGGACATTCAAAGTAAATACCCGGGTGAATGCCGATAAAATCGAAGCTGGCTATGAAAATGGTTTGCTGACGATTACGCTTCCGAAAGCAGAAGAAGTAAAACCGAAAAGTATCAAGGTTAAAGTCGGAAAGTAACCGCTCTGAGTTGGGGGGCAAATAACCTTATAAATTTACTTTAATATAAATAACACTAAATCAATGAAAATAGGAGGAAGAAACATGTCATTAGTACGTTGGAATCCTGGAAAAGAATTGTTTTCGATTCAAAATGATATGAACCGTTTTATGGATCGTTTCTTTTCACCGGACCTGTTCGATCAGGATAGCTTTGGCTGGGTTCCCAGCATGGATGTTTCCGAGGATCAAGATGGCTTCCTGATGAACATGGAACTTCCCGGTTTGAAAAAAGATGATGTAAACATTACCCTTACCGACGGTCTGTTGACCATCGAAGGCGAGCGAAAGTCCGAAATTGAGAAGAAAGATGTGAATGTGCATCGCGTGGAACGCCGTTATGGTAAGTTTCGCCGGACCTTCAAATTGCCGGTAGCGGTCAAGGGCGACAAAATTGATGCAACTTTTAAAGATGGCCTCCTCACCATCAACATCCCAAAAGCTGAAGTGGCTAAACCGAAACAGATTGACGTAAAGATCTCCTAAAACGGTTCTTCAGTGAGTGATTGCAAAGGGCGGATAAAACTATCCGCCCTTTGTTATGTACTGTGGATTAAGCGGTCGTTACTGTGTTTTCTTCCGGCGCTTTCTCGGGCGCTGCTTCCGGGGCCGGCTTTAATTTCTCCTGAAAATAACGATACAATAACGTCTGCGCACGAACCTGGATGTCTTTACCATTGCGATAGTATTGATTATCCAGCTTCTTATTTAATAAGCGCGTTTTCACATTGTCCCGCCAATGGATGTTCAAGAAATCTTTAATTTCCTTCTGCAGTGTTTTGTCATAAACCGGCGCGGCCACTTCAATGCGCCGATCGAGGTTACGCGGCATCCAGTCCGCCGAGGAAAGGTAGTATTTTTCATTGCCGCCATGGCAGAAGACAAAAACCCGGGTATGCTCCAGAAAGCGATCGATGGTGCCGGTCGCGCGGATGTTTTCGCTCATCCCTTTTATACCGGGAATTAGCGAGAACATTCCTCTGACCATCAAGCGAATTTCCACACCCGCCTGACTGGCTTCATAAAGTTTGCGAATAATTTTTGAATCGGTGAGATTGTTTAGCTTTACATAGATGTATGCCGGATTTCCTTTGCCGACATTTTTAATTTCCGTATCGATGAGCTTATTCAGCTTTTGGCGCATATTAAAAGGAGACACCAGCAGATGTCGATATACATAACGATTGAAGTTGTTTGCTAAAGACTCAAAGACCTTTCGCACTTCATTCGTTAAGCGTGGATCCGCGGTAAGCAAGGCATGATCGCTATATAATCTTGCGGTCGATTCATGCAAATTGCCGGTGCCGATATTCGCAAAGAGGGTGACCTTCTTTTTCACTTTGCGCTTAACCAGGATAAGCTTGGAGTGCACTTTGAACCCCGGGGAACTGTGAATAACTTGTACACCTTCTTCTTGCAGGCGTCGCGACCAATGGATATTGGCTTCTTCGTCAAACCTCGCCTGCAGTTCCATCATCACCGTTACATGTTTTCCATTCCGGGAAGCATTAATCAGGGCGTTAATTACGTTAGAATTCCGGGCAACCCGATAGAGGGTGACCTTGATGGAAACGACATGGGGATCGATAGCTGCTTCCCGCAGAAAATCAATGATATAGTTAAAAGTCTGGTAAGGATAGTGAAGGAGAATATCCTGCTCACGGATTTTCTCGAAAATACTCGCGCTGCCGGCAAGTAGCGGATGCGGCAAAGGCGGCGCCGCTTTATAGACCAGCGCCGGGGAACCAAGATTCGGGAACTGGATAAAGTCTTTAAAATTATGATAGCGACCGCCGGGAATAAGATTGTCTTCGAGGTTTTTCTGCTCCCGTAAGCGCGTGGTCAGATATTTTAGAAAGTCTTCCGGAATCGCCTGATCGTAAATGAAGCGCACCGGATTCCCTTTCTTTCGTTGCGCCAGTCCCTTGGACATTTTTCGCAGGAAGCTTTCCGAAATATCATCATCCAGATCGAGCTCGGCATCCCGGGTTAATTTGATCGTATATGCTTCAAACTGATCGAACTGAAAAATCGAGAATATCTTTTTCAAGGAAAATCGAATAACATCATCCAGGAGCATTATGAATTTTTTGCCATTGCTTTCCGGGAGAATGACAAAACGAGAAGTGAGATTTGTTGGCACTTCGATTAAGGCATATTTATATCGCGTTGCATCGGAAGATTTACTCATGCGGATTGCCAGATAGATAGAATGATCTTTTAAATCCGGAAAGTTGTCCATTTGGTCGATCATCAGGGGAATTAAAAGCGGGCGAATTTTTTGCCGGAAAAAGTTGCGAACGTAAGCTTGTTGAGCGTCATCCAGGCTATGCTCGTCCAAAATAAAAATATTTTTCGCTGCGAGCAACTTAAGCAGCTCCTGGTAAATTTTATCAAACTCCGCCTGCTGCGTTAGCACCGTTTCATAAATTGTTTGCAATATCTCTTTGGGATCTCCACCGACCACTTTGACGGCCCTTTTTCCCAGCTTTTTTAAACGGCGAAGAATGGCAACCCGTACTCGAAAAAACTCATCGAGATTCGAGGAAAAAATACCTAAAAATTTAAAACGCTCGACCAGCGGCACCGACGGATCGGAAGCCTCCTGCAATAATCGACCGTTAAAAGAAAGCCAGCTTAGTTCCTTGTTCTTTACTTTTTCCTTCATTAGAAACACCCCATTAGCAGTTCGTTTATCTTTCGGCATCTGGTAAACCGTTTGTCGCATTCGGCCTTACGGAATACGGCAGCTCTAAACTGTCTTCAACAAAAAGTTTGCCAAAAAAAAGGCTTGTTGTAACTTGTTCTTAAACAGAAGTTTAGGGAGAGGTGATAAATCGTTCAATAAGACAATTATTGCAACTGATTATGTTTGGAGTGCGCTTTTGAAAAGTTTTTAAGTACCTGTTTTTAAAACGTTTGGTTTGTGTTAGGGATACAGGGGGCGGAAAGAATGTGGCACCTTTTTGGAATAAGGGCTACTGGTCTTTCTGTAAACCGGTGAGAGTAAAAGCAGGAGATTGCGTCCGGGATTGATAGTTCTCATCAACGTCGGATTTGTTGAAAAACAGGGAAATAAAACGATTGAGGTTTAGCTTAAACCCGGTATCACGGTCGAGGGTTGGGCGATTCTCCTCCGTCTCGTGGGCATTGGAAATCCAGTCCTTTAACTTCTCTCCCTGGTTGCGGGTAAGCAGGGTAACTTTCAGGCGAATATCCAGCACAATTTTATCTTCCGCTGCAAACTGCCCAGCCGAAATCAGAAAGAGGTCTTTCAGGGGCGCCCAATGATCTTGCAATGCTTCCAGGCTGTTAAAAAACTTCTCTTGCGCTTTGCCTTCCACCCGGTAGCGGTCTTCCCAAATGTCATACGTTAAGCGGTATTTGAAACTGGGGAGGCGCCGGGTCGCTGTTTCGCCAACGGTGATTTCCGGAATAAATTCCAGCAACACCGGTAACCCGGATAGCAATGTCTGCCGTACATCTCCGATAATCAGTGCCGGGCAGGAAATTTCGCACATCAGGCTGTCATTTTCCAGCAGTGGGGTCACTGTAATATCCGGTGATTGCCGTGAGGGCATATAGACGCCGCTAAACAGCACGAGAAATATCAGCAGGAATAATGTTCGATAGCAATGCTTCAACAGCACAACCATTTTATTGTTCTACAAAGTAAGTTAAAATGTATGCCCTAAGGACAAGTGAAAGCGGAAGTCGTAACTGGGAACCGGATAAGCGAAATCCAGGCGTAACAGGCCGACAACCGGCATTCGTATCCGGGCGCCAAAGCCCAGTCCGGTTTTTAATTTGCCAAATGTCCACTTCTCGGGATCATTCCAGGCATAGCCGGCATCGTAGAAAAGCACCCCGCTAAAGCGGCTTTTATCTTTCAGGCGCGCCGAGAGCGGAAATCGCAACTCCGCACTGGCCTGGGAAAGATGAGAAGCATATCCGTCCGGGGTGAGAATACGATCCTCATAGCCGCGTAAAGAATTCGGTCCACCGAGGTAGAATCTTTCGAAGAATGGCGCATTTTCGCTGGATTCGGCATATTTCAGGCGAATGGCCCCGGTTAATCCTTTCCAGATGGGTTGATAGCGGCGCAGGTCGATAATAAAGCGATTGAAATTCTGAATGGAATCGGTTTGACTGCGATTCATCGCGGCACGCTCAAATGTCAGGCTGCCCCACCAACCACTAGAAGGATTCAGTTGACGGTCACGGGTATCAATATTCATCGATGCCATAAATTTGAAGATCCCGTGATCTTCATCGTAAGGAGAGAGAAAGTCCGGCGATGGAATTACCAGTGAGTCATTCGGAAAGGTTTTCAGAACGCTGTCTGCCCGCACGTTTTCCGCCCGAACAGATAAGGAAAATAATTTGGCCAGTCCGCTATTGCCATATATACCCAGTTGTAAGCCGGCAACTTTAACATCCTGGCCAAACTTTTCATTTTCCAGAAAATGGATGAAATTGCGATTTTCGCCAAGGAGTTTGGCATTCAGGTTATATTCTGTGCCCCCGAGAAAAGGCATCACAAAGTCAAAATAGGAGCCGGCAAAACGGTCGCCAAGAAGAAACTCGTATCCGAAGAAATTCCCATTGCCGACAAGATTATCCAGACGCAATCCCAATGGACTGATATACCAGCCATCAAGTTCATTAAATCCACTTTTAAATTGAAAATAGGGCCAGCGGCGTTCTTTCACTTTCACGGTAACAACCGCCTGAGAACGCTCACTGCCCGGCATGATCAGTATTTCTACATCCTGGAAGAAGTTGGTTTGGCGCAAGCGTTGTTCATCATCTGCCAGTTGCTGTTTGGTTATCGGCAACCCTTCCCGGATCGTCAGATAATTGCGTATAACAGATTCGTTGGTTTTGGTATTACCGTCATATTGAATGGCTTCTACCAGCAACGTGCGTTCATTTTGCGCCTGCCCCTGCAGGGAAATTGTCAGCATTAAAATGCAGAGGGAAAAATGTAGAATAAAGTATCTCATTTAAGCGATTGTCTTTTAATGATAGGTTGAATGTATGAGAACATCATATACCTTTCAAGGAAATTCTCTGCTAAAATTCAATTCCCGGGAAGTCTTATCCTCCCCGGGAATTTTAGGGATGATGAGGTAACTAAAAGTCTCTTTTAATTGCTGTTATAGGCGCTGAATGCTTCGCTTTCGCCGGTATTGCTTACGACTTCGATTTCACCGTCCGCGGAAAGTGTTACCTGGTAGGTAGTGTTTCCCTCGGCAAGCTCGCCATTGCCGCTGCCATCCGGACCGTAAATGATATGCAAGGTGTAGATCGGAGCGTCGCCATTATTATAGCTGGCTTGTGAAGTATAAACTTTCAGCCAGAGTTCGCCGCTGCCATCGGGATATTCCACGGCATTAAGGCGATAATAGCGATCTTCAGTGTCGATATGCTCGGCTTCGATCTCCTTGTATTCATCGAAGTAGGTAATCTTCAGCGATGCCTGGCCTTCGTTATTGGTGCGGATCGTTAAATATTCTCTCCAAAAACCGTCTTCCATCCGGCGCTGCAGGTTCACTTTGCTGGAATCCACATTGCCGCTGGTAAAATCGATGATTTCAATCAGCGTTGCGGTACTGGAGGAATCATCCGGGTTTAGTGCGTAGGCAGCCCCTTGCTCCAGACGGGTTACCAGCGGATTGCTGGCAAAATTGATAATGCGATTTACCGAGCCCTGGTTATCATCTTCAAAGTCGTCGAAGTCGCCGGTGACGGTGGTGCCATCGCGCCAGGATTCCGAAAAGATGCCGGTGTTGCCGGGATAGAATGTGATGGAGCGGCTGTGACTGGTATTATCACGAAATTCGAGCAGCTCGCTGAATGTGCTGTTTTCTTCATGATTGAATTCAGCGTTCTGAGTCAATTTACTCAGCTCGGCGTCACTGCCGTAGTTAACGATATTTTCTGCGGTAGCGCTGATGATTTCATTGTCGTCATCATAAGCGGTCGGGGTGACATTGCTGATAACGCTGACTAAATGGAAGCCCGGAGTAAAACGGGTTTCTTTATCGAGCGAAAGCACCCGGTCATCGCTGTCATCATTTAAATCCGGCCCGAGAAATGCCGCGACACTGGTAGAATCGTAGCTGATTTCCACGTCCGCCGGGAAATCAAAAATAACTTCAAAGATACGGGCATTGCCGCTTTCCGGATCATAATAGAGTCCTCGCCGTCCGGAGATGCCGCTTTCCGGATCGGTCCATTCTTCATACCAGATCAGGCTGTCGCTGGCGCCTTTCCGGATGAGGTTCGCCGCACGGGCGTAATCCCGAACCTGATACATCTTCGATGCTTGCTTGCGAACCTTCCCCATGGTGTTGATCATGCCCATTTCATCAGTAACGGCACCATCCTCCCCTTCGAGGATGTCGTTAAACTGGCGGCTGGTATTCACCTGATGCATCATTTGCCAGCCAAACTGGGCAGTGGACTTTACACCGGCGTTAACGGAAAAATCCGGATTGTTATCATCATTGGGCGGATCGACGGTATTTTCGCAGCTGCTCAGGAAAAATAGCAGGCCGGCCAAGAGGAATAATTGATTGCGTCTAAAATTTTTAAAAAAGCGTTTCATCAGAAATCTCCTTTACTGAGTTGGTTTCGAAAGTCTGTGCCCGCGTCACTTACTTCACCAACCAGTAAGTCTAAAACTGTGCCAAAACCAAAACGGGATTTCTCTTTTGCTTCCAAACTCAATAAAAACAGTCAAACAACGAACAACGAACAACGAACAACAAACAACGAACAGCGATACTTTCACAATGAATCTCCACCACAGGTGTGAATAATCTACCACAGGTGATTTTATAAAACAATCCTGTTCGCACGCATCCGGGTGATGCCCGATTTAATGTTTCCGGTTGTTTCCGGACGCAATACACTTATATTTCGGGATTCAAAAACAGAAGAAACTGACTGAACGGAAAAAAATGCTCAAGAAAATATTTTTCGTAATCCTGACGCTAATTGTGCTTTTCATCGGCGGTATCTATTTCTTTCTACATGAATCGCAGCCAACAGGGACGCCTGGCCCTGAAGCAGATGCGCTGGCGAGAAAGATGATGACGGCAATCAATCATGCCCAATGGGACAGCACCGGTGCTATCAGCTGGAACTTTCGGGGTATTCATGAGGTGTTGTGGGACAAAAATCGCCACTTCACGCGGGTGCGCTGGGAAGAGAATGAAGCGCTGGTAAACATTAATGAACGAAGCGGCATCGCTTATCAAAATGGCGCGCCGCTTTCGGGGGAAACTGCGGATGAACTGGTAGAGAAGGCCTGGCGAATCTGGGCGAACGATTCTTTTTGGCTCAACCCGATCTCCAAATTGTTTGATGATGGTACCATTCGCAGCATTGTAGACCTGGAAGATGGTGGAAAAGGATTGCAGATCACTTATCAAAGCGGCGGTGTTACGCCTGGGGATAGTTACCTTTGGATTGTTGGAGAGGACGGATTGCCGACTCACTGGCAAATGTGGGTGTCCATACTGCCCTTCGGAGGGTTGAAATTTAGCTGGGAAGAGTGGATAACGCTCTCGACTGGCGTAAAAATTTCTACAAGGCATAAGAGCAAGCTTGCCGAAGTCTATGTTCGCGATGTTGTCGCCGGAAAAGATCTGAATGAACTTTTTCCCCATCAGGATCCTTTTGCGCCTTTACTGCCCTGATGGTAGAAATGGAATTGAGAAGAAAAATTAAAATCCGTGATTACAACGAGTTTCATCAGCGGGAAAAAAGCTAAATTATGGCTTTCGCCAGCGCGTGAATTATCTTTATATTTCCCCGTTGGGAATAAGTATATTTAATGAATGAAAATAAGCAGGACTGACTGTAATAACCTTGAAGGAGAATTGGATGTTGGACATTCGTCTGGAAGATCAAAAGAAAGAAAAAGAGGAAAAAGGCTTTAGGCTGGGTGAAAAACTGTTAAAAACCCGGACGATCCTGATCTATGGCGGCATCAACCAGAAACTGGCGGAAGACGTCAGTCGCAAACTGTTGGTGCTGGCAGCCGATTCTGATGAAGACATCAAAATTTTTATCAATTCCCAGGGCGGTCATGTGGAATCCGGCGATACGATCTTCGATATGATTCGTTTCGTAAAGCCGCGGGTTAAAATCATTGGTACCGGCTGGGTAGCCAGTGCCGGGGCATTAATTTTTGCCGCCGCGGAAAAGGAAGATCGCCTCTGTCTGCCGAATACCCGTTTCTTACTGCACCAGCCGAGTGGCGGCGTCATGGGACAGGCCACCGATATCGGTATTGAAGCGAAAGAGATTGTGAAAATGCGCGGTCGCCTGAACCAGATTTTTGCCGATGCAACCGGTCAACCGGTCAGCCGCATCGAAAAAGACAGTGACCGGAATTTCTGGATGTCCGCAGACGAAGCGATCGAATACGGGTTGGTGGGCAAAGTTGTCAATTCCGAAAACGAGATTTAATTCCTTTCCTAAATTTTTTAGCGCAGAAAAGCGGGCTTGTCCCGCTTTTTGCGTTTTAGGGGAGTTTCCCCTGCCGCTTGAAAATCTTTAATCCTCCGTTGACAATCGTATTCTGATGCTGTAACCTTGTTTGTTTGCTGAATATGCCTTTTACATCAACCGGGATATACTGATGACATTTAAAACGGATCGGGAATTCGCCCGGCAATTAGACAGATTAGATTCACTGGCTCACTGCCGGGACCTTTTTCATCACCCCAAACATCATGACGGCAATCCGGTGATTTATCTCTGTGGTAATTCTCTCGGACTGCAGCCCAAATCCGTGCGGGCCTACGTCGAGCAGGAATTAGCCGATTGGGAAGCCCATGGCGTTGAAGGGCATTTTCGCGCGAAACATCCCTGGATGCCTTACCACGAGAATTTAACCCGTGCGACTGCCCGCCTGGTTGGGGCGCAGGCGCAAGAAGTGGTGGTAATGAACAGCCTGACGGTCAACCTGCATCTGTTGATGGTTTCCTTTTACCGCCCGACGCCACAACGGTATAAGATACTGATCGAAGCAAATGCTTTTCCATCCGATCAATACGCGGTAAAGTCCCAAATTGCTTTTCACGGCTACGATCCGGCAGACGCCTTTTTGGAATTGCCCTTGCGGGAAGGGGAAGTAACCCACCGAATGGCGGATATCGCCGATATGCTCGAAAAAGAAGGATCGCAAATCGCCCTGGTGCTTTTGGGCGGGGTCAATTATTACACCGGGCAGTTTTTTGAGTTGGGGCAAATTAGCGAGTTGGCACACAAGCAGGGCTGTGTGGTCGGATATGATCTCGCCCATGCGGCTGGTAATGTGCCGTTGCAACTGCATGACTGGAATGTGGATTTCGCTGCCTGGTGTTCCTACAAATATTTGAACAGCGGGCCGGGAAGCATCGCTGGTTGCTTCGTCCACGAGCGGCATGCCGATCGTCAGGATTTACCAAGATTTGCCGGCTGGTGGGGTCATGATAAACATACCCGTTTTAAAATGGGACCGGAGTTTCAGGCAATCCCCGGCGCGGAAGGCTGGCAGTTAAGCAATCCCCCCATACTGCCGCTGGCTGCTTTGCGTGCTTCTATGGATATCTTCGACGAAGCTGGTATGGCGGCTTTGCGGGAAAAAAGCATTCAGCTGACCAGCTACCTGGCTTTCCTTGTCGATGAAATGGGTCCGGAAAAGATCAGCTACATTACCCCAAATGAAGTTGAAGCACGCGGATGCCAGCTTTCCCTGGTGGTTGCTTCCGAAGGGAAACGGGTGTATGATGCACTCAGCGAACGTGGCGTGGTTTGCGACTGGCGGGAACCGGATGTTATCCGTGTTGCACCGGTGCCGCTTTATAATAGTTATTCCGACATAAATCACTTTGCAGAGATACTAAAAAGCGTATTATAATGTTGACGGATTAAAATTAAGGAATTTCATATGACTAAGTTACTACAAAAACGACGCTCTTTCTGGATGCTGATGGCGCTTTGTTTATGGTTTGCCGGCTGTGCTACCGTTCAGAATCTGATGAATGTACAAAAGCCGAATGTGAGCGTAAAAAATGTTCGCTTTACCGGTATGAGCCTCAGCGATATCGATCTGGCCGTTGAATTGGCGGTAGAAAATCCGAATCAGGTCGCCGCTAATTTGCTGGGATTTGATTACGATTTTCAGATCAATCAGGCTTCGTTCCTCACCGGGCAGCAGGATTCGCCGCAGGAAATCGGCGCTGCCCAAACAAGTAGCTTCGAAATTCCCCTCACCCTAAATTTTAAAGATCTCTACAGTACTTTCGCCGCTTTGAAGAATCAGGATAACTCCGGTTACAAGATTGACGTCGGGGTTACCGTTGACCTCCCTTTGCTTGGTAAAACCCGAATTCCTGTCAGTCATAGTGGTGAAGTGCCAATGATTAAAGTGCCGACGGTAAAAGTGTCTTCATTGAAATTGGATAAATTGAATCTGACGGGCGCGGATTTAGCCCTGAACATCGAAGTGGATAACCCGAATGGATTTGCATTCTCCTTAAAAAATATGAACTACAACTTCAATGTGAATGGCCAGAATTGGGCGGAAGGTTTAAGCAGCCAGGCGATGCAGATTGCCGGAAACGGAAAAGGAAACTTGCGAGTGCCGATTTCTCTGAATTTTTTGGAAGTTGGACAAACTGTATTTAATCTGCTCTCCGGGAATAATAGCGTCAATTACAATTTTGACGGCACTTTTGGTTTCGATACTTCTTTACCGCTCTTAAAAAATATCGACCTGCCGGTGAATCGTTCCGGCAACCTGGAAATCACCCGATAGCGGAAATCGTTCTAATTCTTGCATTCATAAAAAATTATGTAGATATTTAAATTCTACAAAGCCACCACAAAAACTGTTCGCCTTCCGGTTCGAGCAGATAAATGCTATAATAAAAATAAATATGTCAGGGAAATGTTACTTGCCGGATAAACTTAAAGGGAGATTTAGCTGTCATGAGCAAGAGTAATGCTCCGTCCGAAAACACCATGGAACAAATTCGCCAGTTGCTTTTTGGGCAGCAGGTAGATGCGTTTAATGAAAAATTTAACGCTGTTACCAGCGAGGTCGCTGATTTACAGAAACGATTAGACCAATCCCTGGACGCACTTCAAAAATCGATCGATACGCTGAAAACGAGCAATGAAGAGAAACACCGGGAATTACGCTCGCAATTATCCGATCTGGACAGTAATTTTCAGGATCGTTTAAAAGATCTTGATACACGCTTAAGTGGCATGATAAAATCATGTGACCAAAATAATGTTCAGCGGTCTATACTGGCAGATTATCTGATAGAAATGGGAGAGCGGTTGCAGACGGGTAAGAAAGTTCAGTTAACTAACGGGCAAAGTGAATCACTGAATAACGATGAATAATCGGGACATACCAAATTCTTTTGATGACCCCTTCAAACAGTTAAAGCACCTGCTGCTTACCGAAGATCAGAATCGTATTCAGCAACTTGAAGCGGAAATTCAGCGGCTTCATGAACAGCTGAACGAGAAAGATCATCTCATCAAAACCCTTCAACCGGTGATCGCGGAATTACTGGAAAATAAGATTCGTAATTCCAAAGCAGAAATGGCGGAATCGCTGGCGCCGGTGATGAGTGAAGCGATTAAAGTTCAGATACGGGATGCCAAAGAAGATATGGTTGATGCGATGTACCCGATTGTTGGACGGATGGTCAGTAAAGCCGTTACTGAAGCGATGAAAAAATTCGCGGCGAATATCAATCAACGGCTGGACAAAACTTTCAACTTCTCCCGTTGGTTCCGCTCAATTATTGCCCGCATGAAAGGCGTTAGCAAAGCAGAATTGATAATGAGAGATGCAATGCCATTTGAGATACAGCGGGTTTTTCTGATTGCAAAAAATTCAGGTCTGCTGGTCTCCTATGTCAATCGCGACGGACTGCCAGCGGAAAATGATGATGCACATATTATCGGGGGAATGCTGACGGCGATTAAATCTTTCGTCGAAACATCTTTTTCGAATGATGACCCCGGCGAACTTCGGGAAATTGAGCACAGCAAATCGACAATTCGCATTGATAGTGCCATTTACAGCTATCTTGCGGTTGTTTACAATGGTATTCCTCCGGAAGGTTTCGCGGAAAGTGTGCGGGAGCTTCATGAAAACATTCATGGCCGTTTTTATCGCAAATTAAGAGACCATGATGGCGACAACTCACACCTGAAAGAAATCGAACAACCCTTAAAATCCTATCTGGAAGTAACGCAGAACAGCTAAAATGAACGG
>JAUIFT010000710.1 GCA_030430345.1 Calditrichia bacterium
AGGAAGATATTAATGATTTTCATGGAAGCCCTTTCGAATTCTGAATACTTCTAAATTATGGTTGCAAGTTAGTTTAATCAAGCGTCGCAAAAAATGGTGCATACACCCGATAATTTATTCTTGCTGAGTCATTTAGCTGTTATTCAAATAACGATCCGTTCGTATATAACAACAATTCTCTACTAATACCATTAATGAAAACTTTTCCCTAACTAATTGCGATAAAAACCATCAGGGATTGCATTCAAAATGCAAAATGCTTACAATAGCCATGAAATTTCGAAAACTATCATCTATACAGGGATTATTATGAAAATCGCTTACCTGGTAAAGAAAATGAATTACCCGATTTGGGCACTGGCTTTATTTGCTGTACTGTTGAATGCGTGTAGCGCTGGCAATCATTCCGGAAAAATGAGCGATGTGATTCAGGATCATGTCAAGTTTCTTTCCGACGAGTCGCTGGAAGGACGTGGCACCGGTAGCGAGGGAAACCAGAAAGCTGCTGAGTATATCGTGAAAAAATTTAAGAAATACGGATTAAGCCCTGCGGAAGGCAGCTATTTTCAGGAATTCTCTGTAACCACGGAAGTTAAAGTCGGCGAGGGCAACGCTGCGGTTTTTGAGCGCAGTGGTGAACGGATCGACTGGGAAGCCGATAGCGATTTTCGCCCGGTAACATTCTCGAAAGATACAACGATTACTGCCGGACTGGTTTTCGCTGGCTATGGCATTACCGCAAAAGAGCAGGATTTTGATGAATATGCAAACATCGATGCCACTGGCAAAATTGCCATCGTCCTGCGCAGCTCGCCGGATTATGCGAATCCGCACGGGGTGCTGGCGCAATTTGCCCCGCTGGAATATAAAATGCGTAACGCGCAGGAACATGGCGCGGTTGGCGTTATCTTTGTCAGCTCTACGGATATTGGTGATGTGCTGATGCCGTTAAATCTCCGTCTGGGCGGCAATAGCTCAAGTATGATCGCGTTTCATGCATTACGGGGTGCCATCGACCAGGTATTACCCTCCGGCCGTTCGATAGACGATTTGGAAGCATCAATTAAAGAAAATACTACTTCCCAAAGTTTTGAATTAACCGGCGTATCCGCCACATTAACCAGCAGCCTGGTATTTGTCAAACAACCGACGAATAATGTGTTGGGCGTTGTGAAGGGGAGCGATCCGGCCCGTGCAAATGAATTCCTTGTTGTTGGCGCCCATTACGATCACCTCGGCTGGGGCGATCGCGGCGGTTCCCGGTATGAGGGAGACGAGCCGAAAATACACCATGGCGCAGATGATAATGCATCCGGTACTGCCGCGATGATGGAAGTGGCCCGGAATATTGCTGCGAATCCATTGCCGCGCTCCGTGCTCTTTATGGGATTTAGCGGGGAAGAGATGGGACTGCTCGGCTCCGCCCATTATGTTCAGAAGCCTGTATACCCAATTGACAATACAGTGATGATGCTAAATATGGATATGATCGGCCGGGTTGAAAACGGGCACATTAATGTAACTGGTACCGGCACCTCTTCTACCTGGAATGAATTGGTGGATACCCTCAGCCTCAAGCATGGCCTGAATATTTCCAAATCAGCCGGTGGCTTTGGTGCGAGCGATCATTCATCCTTTAACGGTCAAAAAATTCCGGTGTTGAATCTTTTCAGTGGTTTACACGACGATTATCACCGTCCATCAGACACCTGGGAAAAAATAAATTATGAGGGCATCAGCACGGTCGTAAATTTTGCTACGGATGTAATTACAGAGATTGGCAACTACGAAGTGCGGCCCGATTATGTCGAAGTAAAGTCCGAAGGACGTGAGGGCCAGCGGATGTCTTTTAAAGTATCCAGCGGCGTTATTCCGGATTATGCCGATCACCCGAAAGGGATGCGTATTACCGGCGTAAAGAAAGACGGCCCGGCCGATAAAGCCGGCCTGGAATCCGGCGATATCATCATCAGCATGGGCGGCGCGGAAGTGAAAAATATCTACGATTATACTTATGTGCTTGGCAAATATAAGCCCGGAGACGTTGTTGAAGTGACGGTTTTACGCGGCGAGAATGAAGATAAAGTAACCATGGAAATGACATTCCAGGCTCGGAACTAGTTCGTTCTCCGTGAATCGTTGATCGTTGTTCGTTCTTTACCACCGGGATCGAACAACGATCAGCAAGAAACAAAGAACAAAATTCATCCCTACTTTTTAATTCATACAGGAGCGTTAAATGAAGACCTGCAAACCGCTGGCAGTGATAGTTCTGCTTTTAGTTACGACTGCGATTTTTGCCCAGAATTCGGAAACTCCCACTACCCTTAGCGTTGCTAAAATAATGCAGGATCCATTGATCTCTATTGGCAGCCTGCCGGATGATATCTACTGGTCTGATGATAGCAAAACGGTTTACTTCAACTGGAATCCGGAAAAAGCCGAGGCGGATTCGCTCTATAAAATTTCGGCGCGCGGAGGAGAGCCGGAAAAAGT
>JAUIFT010000711.1 GCA_030430345.1 Calditrichia bacterium
TTGGTAAATCGACCGCCACTATCGGCCAGCACGTAATCCAGCCGGCCATCGGTTTGGATGTCAAAGAGGCCGGAGCTACGATTGTAGATAAATGCATCATCATGCAGGCGAATTTCACCATCACCGCTCCAGGTGATAGTGCCATAGTTTTCCAGGGTTCGCTCATAAAGATGAACATTGTTACTATTGTTGATCGACAGGCTTGCACCGCTGCTAATTTCAGTTGTGCCGCTGCCAAGCATCTCCCCACTGCTCCAGGTCATGCTGCCATCGACAGTCAGTGTCGTGCTACCGGCAATGGCGCCGCCGCTCAGGGTAACATCGTTAACGGTGCGACTGCTGCTCATAAACAGCGTATCACTGCTAATAATAATATTATCGATACTGCCAGGGACGCCATTTGGTGTCCAGTTCGCGGCAGTGCCAAATTGTTTGTCGCCGGAAGCATTCCAGGTATAGGTAGTTTGAGAAGCAAGGGATTGCCAGCTTCCCCAAATCATCAATAAGTACAAGAGTACGATACGATTACCCTGAAGTGTATGCATCGTTCAATTCTCCAAAAAATCTTAACATTTTTAACGGATGGCAAAACGCAGCAGGGAAGCAAATTGTTTTCCTTCCGATTTGTTAAAAAAATAGTATAAAAGATAAAGACCAGTCTGGTGCAGTTTCGGAGTGGG
This sequence comes from Calditrichia bacterium, assembly GCA_030430345.1. The sequence continues at coordinate 681 of JAUIFT010000711.1, forward strand.
CCTCCCAAAGTCCAACTCTTTACAAAATATACAAAATAATTTCTCACAGACAGATTACAGCATTCTTAAATAATTGTGAAAACGACTTTTCTAATTATCGATCTTTTTTAAAAGAACTTTAAAAACAGCGCGTCATTGTCCTTAACTGTTCGCCAGATGTTTTTGCGAATTTGTCGTTTCCTGAAACCTTAATCAAGATCAGGCATCAATTGTTATTGAAGATATGGTACGGCCTAATTATATTGTTTCGCTTTGCTCAAAATAATGACCGGGTTCACATTCGCTAAATTTGGTAATGCGGACGGCTAATTATGCCTTAATTCCGAAAGCTAATAGTACAAATTCAAAGAAGATAATTTATGAAGACTGAAAATAAGCCGCAGAAGAAACAATCCCTGGAAACAGTTCGTTACGCCTTTCGCAATATCATCTGGCCCCGCAAAAAGCTCTTGTTGCTTGGCCTGTTTTTAATTGTTCTAAACCGCCTCTCCGGGCTGGTTCTCCCCGGCTCCAGCAAGGTGCTGATTGATGAAATTATCCCCAATTCCGACCTGGATTTACTCTACCTACTCGTTGGCGTGGTTGGCGCGGCAATCCTGGTTCAATCCGTAACCTCATATTTTCTCACCCGCCTGCTCAGCGTCGAAGGCCAACATCTTATCTCCCAGCTGCGTTCGAAGGTGCAGCAGCATGTTATTCACTTACCGGTCAGCTATTTCGATAACACCAAAACCGGCGTGCTGGTTTCCCGGATTATGACCGATGTCGAAGGCGTTCGCAACCTCGTGGGCACCGGGCTGGTGCAAATGTTTGGCGGTATTCTCACCTCTATCGCATCGTTGATCCTTCTTTTACAGATCAATGCCCTGATGACCCTCTATGCGATTCTCCCGATGCTCGTCTTCGGCGTCGTTGCCATGCGCGCATTTGGATTTATTCGCCCGCTCTTCCGGAAACGGGGAGAAATCAATGCTGATGTCACCGGCCGCTTGACCGAGTCACTGAATGGCATTCGGGTAATTAAAGGATTCAACGCCGAACCCCAGGAGATTGACGTTTTTAAGGGCGGCGTGGATCGCCTCTTTCAGAACGTGCGAAAATCGCTGACCACCACCAGCCTGGTCACCAGTATCTCCACGCTGCTGCTGGGCCTGGCCAGTTTGGGTATTATGGGCATCGGCGGGGCAATGATTATGAATAGCAAGATGACTGTCGGTGATTTTTTCGCGTTTACGCTTTACCTCGGTTTTATGATTGCACCAATCGTACAGATGGGAAATATCGGCAGCCAGATCACCGATGCTTTTGCCGGGTTGGACCGGATGGAAGAATTGTTAAACATTCCCCAGGAACGGGATGATGCCAAGCGCAGCAGGGAGTTAAACAAAATTACCGGTAATGTGTCCTTCAATGATGTTTCGTTCGCATACGAGGCAGATAAAAACGTTTTACGCAATATCACGTTCGATGCGCCGGCCGGCAGCGTTACCGCCCTTGTCGGCAGCTCCGGATCGGGAAAGACAACCATTGCGGGACTTGCCGCCACTTTCCTGACGCCCGGAGACGGTAAAATTACCGTTGACGACATCGATCTTTCCACTGTGGATTTAAACAGCTATCGCTCCCGACTTGGGGTTGTTTTACAAGACGATTTTCTCTTTGAAGGAACGATCCGCGAGAACATACTTTTCGCCCGGCCGGATGCGAATGAAGCCGAGTTGCAGGAAGCCGTTGCCGCGGCATACGTCAACGAATTCACCGATCGATTTGAAGATGGTTTGGAGACATTGATCGGGGAAAGAGGGGTTAAACTTTC
>JAUIFT010000712.1 GCA_030430345.1 Calditrichia bacterium
TTTTTCCCGCTTCAATTCCGGGATAAACAGCAGCGGCTTCTCCATGTCGGAAACATACACTTCCGCCTGATTTCCGGAGACCACGATCTTTACCGGGAACCATTGATCGAAATTGTATTCTATCGGCGTGGCGTAGGCCGGTCCATGGTAAAGCTGCCAACCGGAAGAGCCGTTAAATACCGGGGTATATTGATTCGCATCCGGATTGCCGGATTGATGGGGGCGCATATAGAACTCTTCATAATTGGATAAATCGGCGACGCGCCAGACGCCTCCGGAAAATCCGCGTTTCGCGCTGAAGGCAACCTCAAAAGTAATGATGCCGTCTTCAAAATTGGCGTCGTTCAGCAATGCTTTCCCGCCTTTTAAACGCAAAGCTTTCTTTCCCAGGTATTCCACAACTTCACTTTCCTGAGCAGATATTTCCCAGCGGTCGGAATCAAAATCAACGGGCTCTGCCGTAACACAACTAAGCGTAAATATTAACAAAATCAATAAACCGGATCGATACATAAATACTCCTGTTTTCTGCGAAATCAACGGGCTTTCATGACGATCATCGTTACGTCATCATGGGGTAAAATTGCGCCACGGAAGCGGGCCAGTGCGGTCAATATGCCATCCTTAATTTCCGCGGCGGATTTATCGGCATTGGCACTGATGACTTCCTGAAGGCGATTATCATCAAAGGGATTATGGCGGCTGTTCATCGTTTCTACCACGCCATCGGTATAGAACAAAAGAATATCTCCCGGGGAGATATCGACGGATACTTCTTCCAGCAATTCGTCAAATTTCCCTCCATCCGGTAGACCAATACCGATGCCAGCCGGTATAATCTCCCGGCAGGTAGCATCCGCATGCCGGTAATGCAGCAATGGCGTGTGGCCAGCCCGGCATAACACCAGTTCTTCTTTCGCATTCATTTTTGCCATGCTGATGGTGAAAAAGGCCCCCGGGCGGAGTACCGTTTTCAGGTTGCGGTTGAGCGATTCAAGAACTTCCCGGGGTGTGCTAAACTGCTCGGCGAGGTTACGCAAGATTGCCTGAACCTGCACCATGTACAACGCAGCGCCCATCCCCTTCCCGGAGACATCGCCAATAACGATATAAGTAGTGTCATCCATTGAAGCGGGTTGAATGAAATCGTAATAATCACCGCCGACATCGCGCGCTGCCTCGGAAAAACAGGCAATATCAAATCGTTGACAGGCTGGTGCCTGTTTGGGCATTAATCCCATCTGAATGTCCCGGGCCATTTCCAGTTCGTCCTTGGCAGTCAGTTTGTCCGCCAGTTCAAAAGCGAGGAGGACATTCAGACAAATAAATGCCAGCGAGGCCCAGGTCCATTGGCCGGCCACAAAGCCATACATAAAAAGCAATAAGAGGAGGGTATAAAACATTCGCCGGGCAGGGGTCAGCTTCAGCAAAAAAGCCATAAACATATTGCCGACAAAACTAAATGAACGGGTAATTGGATGTTCCCGCTGATCCGGGGCATCCACTTCGCGGGAATAAAATTCATAAATGCCGGGGGCATCCCGTTTCACCAGCCGTTCAATTTCCTGTAAACTTAAATCGCTGGTGTAGAGTTTATAATAATGCCGAAAAGTTTCTTCTAAAGATCTCGCCATAATTTTCCGCTTAGTAACTTCTTTACCAATCTCTACCTGATTCAATTATAAAAAAATATCACGCGTTTTACCAGTCGGCTGTAAAGATTCTCTCCAGGGATGAATACGCACCCTTTATAGAAATGTTTTCAGGAAAAAATGATATCAAAAGTTTAAATTGCCTGAAGCACTGGCTGCTTATATTTCGCCTTGCACCCCGATGAGTCACCTCTTTCAAAGTGCATCCCGGTGATTTCGCCCTGGTTTTCTCCAGCCTTTTTAATCTTTCGAATAATTAACTCTATGCAAGTTGCCCCTACATTAATATGGATTTGGAAGAACAAATTTTCTGTTGTAACCTTTAATAGTTTTGAGCATATTCATAACTACAATGCGATACAGTTGTAAAACCGATTTACATTATAACTCTTTTAAATTCGACCAGGAGGATGAGATGTTTTTCAGAATGATTTATGATTCAAAGCTCGCCCAGGCGGCATATCTGATCGGCTGTCAGAGAACCGGAGAAGCCATTGTTATCGATCCAATGCGTAATATTGAGCAATATGAAAAAATTGCTGCCGAAGAAGGATTGAAGCTTACCGCGGTTACCGAAACCCATATCCATGCCGATTTTCTTTCCGGGGCGCGGGAAATGGCCGAAAAATATGACGTAAAGGCCTATCTATCTGATGAGGGCGGCGAAGGCTGGCAGTATACCTGGCAGGATAAGAAGAGCGGAGGCGGCAGCTACGATTATCAATTACTTAAAGATGGAGACACATTTAAAATTGGCAATATTGAATTTAAAGCCCTGCATACCCCTGGTCATACGCCGGAGCACATGAGTTTTATGGTTCCCGATCATGGCG
>JAUIFT010000021.1 GCA_030430345.1 Calditrichia bacterium
AACGTCAACACCCGTAACTTGAGCGATGTTTTCCAAGTTGCTTTTAAACTCGACCGCCGCAATTATTTTTTCGGCCATTGGCTCAAACGTGGTGGGCAATATCCGGATACCCAGTTGCGCTTGTTCCGCCGGGGCAGCGCGCATTTTCCCAATCGCCATGTACACGAAAAGCTGACTGTCGATGGAAACATCGGCAAGCTTCAGCAAGCGATGGCCCATTATTCTTACCTGACGATTTCCCAGTTTATTCAGAAATTTGATTTCTATACTTCCTTCGAAGCGAACTTTCTCCATCGGCAAGGAGAGAGGGTATCCGGGAAAAATCATTTCAAATATTTTTTCTGGAAACCATTTACCCGTTTCTGGAAACGCTACCTGCTCAAGGGGGGATTTCGCGATGGCGTGCCGGGATTCTTTGCCGCCGTTTTCGATGCCGTCAATTTTATGGTGCGCTACTTCAAGCTCTGGGAATTGCAGAAAACGAAACCCGTCGAATAAATCACGACTAATTTACACAACTACTTGACAAAAGATAGTTATTGAAATATATTGTTGATGTATCAACTAAAAGGATTGAATGAATCAGGAAAAAATAACAGATACGCTTGGCTATTTACTGCATCGCGCCACCCGGGGATTAACCAACCGGCTGCATCGGAATTTTGCGGCTGCTGGATACCCGATTACCGTCGACCAATGGCGCATTTTTAGTTTGCTCTGGGAAAACGACGGCCTTTGCCAGCGGCACATGGCCGAGGCAATCGATAAAGATAAGGCCAGCCTGGCACGAACGCTGGATATAATGGAGAAGCAGAGCTATCTGATTCGCGTTCCCGATCAAAAAGACCGGCGGCAAAAATTGGTTTACCTGACGAAACAGGGAAAAGAACTGCAGGAGCAACTCTTGCCAATTGTAGAGCAGACGCTGGCAGAAACTCGTGGTGAACTCAGCGAAGCGGAAGTTGATACCTTAAAATCATTGCTTTGCCAAATAATTCGAAATTTAAAAGGATAAAGTAAGGATGAGTGCTTGATTTTTTTGGTTTTTTAGTTGATGTATCAATTAATTTTAATTTGCATCTTATCTGCTGTGCGAATAATGCGCCCGGCAATTTGAAATAGAGAAAGGAGTATAACATGGCGGCATTAACCCATGGTATTCATCACGTAACCGCGATGGCTGGCGATGCTCAGAAGAATGTTGATTTTTATGTGGGTATTCTCGGACTTCGTATGTTGAAAAAGACGATCAATTTTGATGATCCCTTTACCTATCATTTTTATTTTGGGGATCATGGTGGCCAGCCGGGAACGATCATGACTTTCTTTCCCTGGTCTTCCCGGGGAATGAAAGGTCGGCAGGGGGCCGGACAGGTAACCGTCACCAGTTTTTCTGTCGCGAAAGAAGCATTGAATTATTGGATCAAACGGCTGGAAGCAAATAAGATCATCGTTGCCGGCCCATTTGATCGAATGGGAGAGTCGGTCATCGCTTTCGATGATTATGACGGACTTTCCCTGGAAATTGTCGCCGCTGCAAATGATGAGCGGCCCGGACTGGATAATGGCGATGTGCCTTCCGAATATTCGATAAAAGGATTTCATAGCGTAACGCTGCTGGAGAATAACTACCAGGCGACTGCCGCAGTGTTGAATGGTCGTTTGGGATTTCGCGAAGCTGGCAGTGAGGATAACCGCTACCGCTACGTTGCCGGAGACGGCAGTGCCGGTACGATTGTCGACATTATTCATCAGCCGGATGCACTGCGCGGTACAATGGGCGTTGGCACCGTTCATCATGTCGCCTGGCGAATTGCAGATGATGATAATCAGTTGGTGCTTCGAAAGAACCTGGTAAATGCGGGATTCAACGTTTCCCCGGTGATGGACCGGAACTACTTCCATTCCATCTATTTCCGGGAGCCGGGCGGCGTGCTCTTTGAAGGCGCCACTGATCCACCCGGATTTACTGTGGATGAATCTCTGGAAACCCTTGGTGTGCATCTGAAACTGCCGCCCTGGATGGAAGAGAATCGGGAAGAGATCGAAAAGCATCTTCCGCAGATTATGATGCCGGGAGAAGGAAAAAACGCTTAGCCTGATGGGTTCATCTTTTAAAAAAAATTGGAGAAAATGATGGATAAATATAAAACACCTTTTCAGGGACCGCATCAGGAGCGGCCCTGGAGAGAAGCCGGCAGCGCGCTGGCTGATGCGGAAATTGCGATGATCATGATTCATGGCCGTGGCGCCGATGCCCGTGATATTCTTACTTTGGGTCCGGAGCTACAGCGCGATCGTATCGCCTTTCTGGCGCCCAATGCCGCCGGCAATACCTGGTATCCGAACAGCTTCCTGGCCCCGATTCCCAGCAACGAACCGGGGTTGTCATCGGGGCTGCAGGTTATTGATGATATGCTCGCGCATCTGGCGGAAAATGGTTTTCCGGCTGAGAAAGTCATTCTGCTGGGATTTTCCCAGGGCGCCTGCCTTTCCCTGGAATATGCCGCCAGAAATCCCCGCCGTTATGGCGGCATCGCCGGGTTGAGCGGAGGACTTATCGGCCCGCCCGGTACTCCCCGGGATTATCCCGGTAGTTTAGCAGAAACGCCGGTATTTCTGGGATGTAGCGATGTGGATTTTCATATTCCGAAAGAACGGGTGCAGGAAACCACCCGGGTGCTCAGCGCGATGGGCGCTAACGTGGAGGAGAAACTGTATCCGGGAATGGGCCATACCGTTAATATGGATGAAATCGCCCGGGTGCAATTAATGGTCGATGAATTGATGAGCGGTCAATAAACAGCAATAAATATTAGCGGCAGTATGCCGGACTCAAAGCATTAAAAAACGCTCTTAAAGTTAATTTCTTAAAAGCTTTAGATGTACTAACGGTCAACGACTGACTGCCGCTAAATATGTTATCTTGGTGGGCTGAAGAGAAAGGATTACTGTTTGATATACGGTAATCGTACCCGATAATCACATTTCTCATTGTTTGGCGAAGGAGAGGAACGGAATGTATAACCAAAGTGGTAATACGCCGATCTCTAAACAAGGAAGTAAGCCAGGTGAACAATGGAAAAGTTATCCCATAAAAGAATTGTCCATAAATGGTCTTCATTGACCCTGGATAAAGAGCCATCAACACAACCCGCCTCTCAAAATACCCGGAAAACTGCGACGGAAAAACCGGTATTGCTGCTGGGTAGTAATGACCCTTTTTTTCGGGAATTTCTGGAAAATTTTCTGCGTGACGTTGGCTTTCAAATCGTAATTGCTGTCGACGGGTATGCCGTTTCCGAAGCAGTGATAAACCATGCCCCGGCCCTAATTATGCTGGAACAGGACCTGCCCGGCATTGACGGGGAATTTCTTTGCCGGGATCTTAAGGTAAACAAAGAAACTCGCGCTTTGCCGGTGGTGCTGATTGTGCCGGAAAAACAAATGGCCAGCGGGAATTGGGCGGATGCCCAGGCGGATGTCGTCATTGCCAAGCCGTTTCATAAACTGGCGATGCTCTGCGAAATTCGGGAATTGCTGGCGATAGATATTGATCCAACTACTTTCTCGCCCCGCGATCTCCGGGAAGCAATTGTGTTAACCCTGGAGCAATTGCCGGAGGGAATGTGCGCCAAGCCGGAGCTGGTTTATCAACTGGCGGTTTTTCTGAAAATCCGCAACAGCTTTTCCCTGGATTTCGAATTTGCCCAGCGGCTGAATGCCGCGCTCGACGAATTAAAGTGCCAGATGGTTGTTACGGAGTTCGTCCAGGAAAATGCCTTATTCCTGCAGTTAATGAATCCGTACCGGAAAGAAGTGCCGCCCGCTCGTCATTCTGTCGAGATGTATGATCAAGAAAACCCTGCTATGCCCTTGCAGTCCAATCAAACCATCCTGAAACCTCATTCACAAGTCTTCAGCCGGGAAGCGCTGCTGCTGGCTAACATTAATCGGCATTTTCAGGGAAAAGAGAATCTTGATAACGGTGTCGATTATGAGAAATTGCGGATGGTGACTACCCATCCGCAGACCCAGGCCAGCGTAATGGTTTATTTTACCGGTGTGAAAAATCAGCTGTTTCTAAAAACAGCTTTACCCTGCGTAGATGCTTCCATCGATGATATCCTTGCATTTTATACCCGCCCGGGGACCATCGGTCACTTTTGCCTGGAAGAGCGGCAGGGGAAACGCTACTTTGTGATTCGTAAAGAGATCGACTTATTGATGAATGCGCCGGAGAGTATCATCTGGACAATTGAGCAGATCGTTACTGAAGCGATTGAAGTGGCGGGAATGATCAGTGAGAAAAAATAATAGTGGCAGTAGCAGGATGAGTATTTACTGCCAACTGCCACTAAATTACGAACTTCCTGATTTATTTGTGGGAAACCCGGCCGGATTAGTCCATTTTAAAAGCTGCTAAATCCACCGCGGCGGGATCCGAATATATTTTGGCAGGCAGTTCGTCGAAAACGGCAATATTCTCTATTTGACCCCTGCCACGATCCCCCGAAAGCATAATGTTGTTAAAGCTTGTCCAGTTATTCCAGGGCGTGCTCAAACGCGGTTGAGGATCATTTGCATCAGAATAATAATCCCATTGGCCCACCAGTCGCGTTTCCTTATCAACATACACCAGATACTTATTTTGCGGCGTTCTGCCAACTTCTTTAAAAGTTAGTTCCAGAACATCGGCCTGCTTACCGCCAATCATTGTATCCTGCGCAGCCATTTTTAAAGTGACACCGCTATCCTTTAATTTGTAAGGCATGAACAGCCAGTATCCATCATTGATCCAAACATTTTTAGCATACTCAAGGCTCTTTGCCAAAGAATCCGGATGGTCGACGGCAACACCATTTTTCCAGGCTTTTCCTTCCCCGCTATTAATGTTCATCAAAACCAGTAAATCTTGGGAGGCCATGCGGTAATCGCCGGTCCATTTGTCCCAGACATGAGCGCGCCGGCCAAAAAATTTCCAGGCGATATGCCGGGTATTATCCCAGTTATCACGCCCGCCCATTGCTGCCATGGTTTCATCGGCTATTTTGATGGCGGCAGGATCGGAGCCGGCAGCGTCAAATCCCGGTAAGGCTGGATTCTCCGTATCCTGGGCGAGCAGTGCGCTGGAAACGGTTGTCATTGAAATTAATAATATGACTAATATTTGTCCGAAAAGATGCTTCACAATTATTCTCCCTGTTAGATTATCACACAGAATACTACAATATCAGCAGTTTTGTTTGCCCAAAAACTATAAACTCCCGGGCTATAATGCTAAAAATAAAAAAGGCGGTATCGAAATCGACCCGCCTTTTAAAAAATATATGGAATCTAGCTGATTATTCAAATGAAAGTTTACCGAAAAGCATCATCAGGAGTACTGATAAGATGATCACCAGGAACATCTTTAAGAGATTATTATCATAATCGTCATGATATTGCGGACGTGATCGTTTTTTCGGATCTGTCTCGACAGGGATAAGCTGTTTCCGGCGATTCACTGGCGTAATATTGAAAAAATCCTGAATCCAGGCAAAAAATGAACGAATGCATTCTTCCATTCGCTCTTTGACACTTGTTAAACGCATAACTACCTCCTGGGTAAAAAACTACTGCCAACCGGAAAACTTTGCTTTTTGCAATCTATATTCTAATAAGTGAATTTCCGTTTCAAGCGTGGTGACATAAGTCTAAATACCATTACTTTTTTCGAAATCCGTTATCTTCAATTCTATTTACGACAAAACAACCATATTGTTCATTAACGAACTTTTCCGGGAAAGTCAAGATATTTCCCCCCGAATTAAAAATGCATGTTCACTAAAGGGAGAATTCTTAAAAATTTGGGATTATTCCGGACATAATTGATCAATCCGAACTGGATGCCTTTCAACTTCCGGGCATAATTGAGAATGCCGATTGATACCCCTTTTTGCAGACCGCGCATCCGGTTGAATGCACTAAAAGCGAGTCCTTCATATTGCCCGCCCGGCTCGATGCTGACGGTTCCTAATGCCAGGGAAGCGCCGTGAATATCGACACCACCGACCCCAAACCCGGCAATGCTGATGCCTTCGATCATCGAGCTGCCAATGCCGACACCGGCAAGATTTATTCCGGTGATTTTCTCACCCGATCCAATACCAATACCGGCAAGATTTATTCCGGTTAACATGCCGCCGGTGCCAACGGCCAGGCCAGCGATATTGATGCCGGTGATATTCCGCCCGGCACCAAGGGCCAGACCACTTAAAGTGATACCACTAATATTTTCCCCGGTGCCAACGCCGAGTAATCCAAAGGTGAAACCGTTAATATTTTCTCCGGCGCCAGCTGCCAGACCGCCGATGTTTATGCCCTTGAGGTCTCTGCCGGCACCGACGGCCAGCAGCCCCAAATTGAATCCATTGACATTTTCGCCGGCACCGACGGCCAATCCACCAATGTTAATACCGCTGACATCCCGTCCGGCACCAACTGCTAGAAGACCGAGGGAGATGCCACGAAGATTTTCCCGGGCAGCAACGCCCAGCGCGCCGATCGATACCCCGCTAATATTCCCCGCGTCGGGAAAAACGCCCAGGGATAGGCCACTGACGTCCGCATATTCGTTGCGATTGGAATGCCAGAAAGTGATGTTTACGCCACGGATACGCTCAACATCGCGGTCGCGGAAGTTGATGCGCAATCCGGTAAAATTTTTCGAATTACCAATACTGATGCCATTGTTCTCCGTGGGAATATCCAGACTGGCGGCATTCTCTTCCCCGGCAGATAAGCTCCCGAAACAAAAACAGGCAAAAAGAATCAATAGTAAATTTTTCATCATAAAACCCTCTCAAATAATTTTTATGGCCGCTGTAAAATTTTTGGCAAAGATGACTTCCTGCCACCTTTGCCAAAATGTTTATTCGTAGCGAATCGCATTTACCGGATTTGCCAGCGCTGCTTTTAGAGCTTGAAAGATGACGCTGCCTCCGGCGATGAGAAAAGCGAGGGCGGCGCTGAAGAGAAAAGCGCCCATGCCCAGTTCGTAATGATAGGGAAAACCGTTAAGCCATTCCTGCATATAGAAATAGGCGATGGGCCAGGCCAGTAAATTGGCGAACAATACCAAACGGGTAAATTCGCCGGACAGCAGGGTGACAATACCGGGAATGGAAGCGCCAAGTGTTTTCCGGATACCGATCTCTTTGCGCCGTTGCTCGGCAGTGTAAGATGCCAGGCCAAAAATGCCCAGGCAGGCGATAAAGATGGCCAGTCCGGAAAAGTAGATGAAAATCTCCATAAACCTCGCTTCAGAATTATAAAGCTGGTGAATATCTTCATCCAGGAATGTGCTGCTGAACGGCTCATCTGCCACAATCCCGTCCCATTTCTCTTTCAAAAAATCAATCGTGGCTGGCATATCGCGGGCGCTGATTTTGATGGACATCCAGTTGATCCAGTTCCGGGACATAAAAAAGACCGCCGGCTGAATTTCCGTATGCAGCGACTCAAAGTGGATATTACTGGCGACCCCAACCACGGCGCCCTTTTTCGGAATCCATTGGAAACTGTCATTGACGGTACTGGTTTCGAACCATTTGCCAATCGGTTGCTGCCATCCGATTTCCTGAACAGCGGCCTCGTTGAGAATAATCCCTTCTTCGAAGTCCGATCCATATTCCTCGGAAAAGCTCCGTCCCTCAATAATCTCGATGCCTAATGTTTCGAAGAAATCATAATCGACGGTCACCACTTTGATCGATGTTGCTTTCTCCGGATCAACCCCTTCCGCTTTGTAGCCAAGGTTGCTGCTCAGGCGGCGTGTCGGTCGTTTGTTGGAAGCAGTGACACTAATAATGTCGCTATGCTTCAGCACTTCCGTTTTATATGTATCATATAGTTCCTGCCCGGGATGGGGAATGATCACGACTTGCTCCGGTTCTATTCCCAGCTTTTTGTTACGCAAAAAATCCAGCTGATTAAATGTAACTGTGGTGCAGATAATTAACACGATGGAAATACCGAATTGCAGAATGACTAACCCTTTTCGCAGCCAGGATGCAGAAGAACGGATACTTTTAATCCCTTTCAGGACAGCAAGGGGGTTAAAGGCGGACAGGAAAAAGGCCGGATAGCTGCCGGCAAAGATACCGACCAGCAGGGAGAGACCGAAAAAGCCAGCCAGTAAAGGCCAGTTATTGGCGAAGTCAATTGCCATCTCTTTGCCGGCAAATTCGTTGAAAACCGGCAAGAATAGCAGCACGATAAGAAATGCCAATCCTACTGCAAAAAGGGTAATTAGTATCGCTTCCCCCAGGAATTGTGTAATCAACTGCTGCCGGTAGGCGCCGAGTACTTTCCGCATCCCGACTTCCCGGGCGCGATTCGCGGAGCGGGCTGTTGCCAGATTCATGTAATTGATTGAAGCGATTAACAAAAGAAATGCCGCGATCGCACTGAATATGTAAACATAAAGAATATCACCATTCGGCTCAATTTCGCCGCGCAGGTGAGATTTTAAATGAATATCTGTTAAAGGCTGCAAATGAAGTTCGGCATATCGGTTGAAGTTTTCATCGACATGCCTGGTGCCGAAATCTGGGAGTTGACTTTCGAGTCTGCTGGCAGGATAGTTTTCCGGTAAAAGCAAATAGGTGTAGCTGGTGCCTTCTCCCCAGTTTTGGAGAACGATGTCGAGAAAAATTTGTGGTCCGGCATTCATGGACATTATCATATCGAAATGGAAGTGGGAATGGACCGGCATCTCTGCCATAATTCCGGTAACCCGCCAGTCGTTGTATTCTCCGTAATGCTCAATGCGCAAGGTTTTACCAATCGGATCCTCCTCACCAAAGTATTTTTGGGCAACTGCTTCGGTCAGAACGATCGAAAATGGCGCTTGCAGCACAGTGGCAGGATCTCCAGTGATTAATGGCGCGGTGAAAAACTGAAAGAAATTTTCATCTGCAAAACAAAGTCCGGTTTCCTGAAAGCGAAGGTCGCCATTTTCCACCATTGCGTACCAGGGACGCAGGCGAACGGCTGCCTCGATTTCATTGAATGCGGATGTCAGTGTGGGAGCGAGGCGATAGGACATGATTGGCGAAGAAGAGATACTGCCATTCGGCCGCTTCCAATCTATTGCCATCCGGTAAATTCGGTCTCCGTCTAAATGATGCTTATCGTATTTTAATTCGTCCTGCACAAACAGGACAATAAGAAAACAGCAGGCAATACCGATTGCTAAACCCAGGACGTTAATCAGGGAATACGCTTTATATTTGCGGATATTACGCAGGGCGATTTTAAGGTAGCTTTGCAACATGGGCAGGGCTCTCCGTTTTGGAAGTTCAAAGTTCGGAGTTCAGAGTCCAAAGTTGAAGCTTCGTCCCCAAACTCTATTTGGGGGTTAGTCCGGTTAACTTTGACCTGTGAACTCTGAATTGGACACTTGAAAAGCTAAAAGGTTTGCATACGGGGATAGGAAAAGATATGTTTCTCCTGGATTGATACTAACGGAGGCGTTGCTCCCCGGCATAGATGTTATAGCGGTCTTCCCGTAAAAACCCGACAAGCGTGAGGCCATATTCACGGGCGAGCGCTACGGCGAGATTGCTCGGTGCGCCGATTGAGGCAATCATCGGTATACCGGCAAGAATCGCTTTTTGTACCAATTCAAAACTGGCCCGGCCGCTCAAGAGCAAAACGGTGTTGGATAAAGGCATAAAGCCATTCAGAATTTGATCGCCGATCAATTTGTCGAGCGCATTATGACGCCCAATATCTTCGAAGGATTTTAGCAGGTTACCGCTGGTATCAAATAAACCGACGGCATGTAATCCCCCGGTGCGGGAGAAGGTCGATTGAGCGCGGGAGAGTTTTTCCGGTAAAGCGGCGAGATAGTCTTGGGAAACGCTAAAATCACCCAGCGGATTTATCGCGCAGGCCTGGCGGACCAGTTCCAGTGAGGCTTTTCCGCAAATACCGCAGCTGGAATTGATGTAGATATTGCGGCTAAGAATGGCGGGGTCGAACACGGAATTTTCACTGAGCAGTATATTGACAATGTTGAATTGTTGCAGCTCGTCCCGGGGGACGCAATAGGCAATTTCCCGGATATCATCGCGACCGCGGATAACACTTTCGCTGAAGAGAAATCCTGCTGTCAGCTCAAAATCATTTCCGGGGGTACGCATCGTAACTGCCAGGGAATGATAGCTGCCGTTGAAATCTTTTGCGGATGCCGCGCGGATTTCCAGCGGTTCCTCAACCGCCAGTTGGTCAGATCTCTGCTTGCTTTGTGTCCCGGCGACACTGGTAATGGTAAACCGGGAGGTTGTGCCGTGGCGATTGCTCATCCGGAATATTTATCCTTAACGATTGTGATATCTAAATGTTGAAGACGCAAATGGGCAAATTTACAAATATGCAAATGTATCAATGCCTTATTTGTAAATTTGCCCATTTGCCCATTTGCCACTTATTACCGACCGACTCTTTCCAGCAGTCCCTGGGCGAGCAGCTCCCGGGCAATTTCCCGAAAAGCTTTCGTGGCCGCGCTGTTCGGATTTTTCGCGACAATCGGTATACCGGCATCTCCCCCTTCAGCTATTTCCGGATCGATGGGAATTTCGCCAAGAAACGGTACGCCGAGTTCAAAAGCTGCTTTCGGTCCACCGCCTTTACCGAAAATGTAAACCGGTTCGCCAGTTGCTGCGTTGGGAAAGAAACTCATGTTTTCGACGATGCCAAAGGTGGGGGTATTCAACTTCTTGAACATCTGATAACCGCGGCGGGCGTCTACCAGAGACACTTCTTGCGGGGTGGTGACGACGACGGCGCCGGTAATCGGGGTTTTCTGCACCAGGCTCAACTGTACATCACCAGTGCCGGGAGGCAAATCGATTACCAGTACATCCAGCTCGCCCCAGGCAACATCTTTCAGGAACTGATCAACCGCCTTGATAACCATCGGTCCCCGCCAAACGACTGGCGTATCTTTGTCGAGAATAAATCCCATGGACATCATTTTAATATCATATTTTTCCAGGGGAAGCAGCTTTTGATCCTGGTTGACCATCGGCTTATCATGAATTCCCATCATAATGTCAACACTGGGGCCGTAGATATCGCTATCCATCAGGCCAACTTTCAGGCCTTCCTGGGAAAGCGCAATCGCCAGATTGGTGCTCACTGTGGATTTCCCAACGCCGCCTTTGCCGGAAGCAACTGCGAGAACACTTTTAATGCCGGGAATCGGTGCTCTGACTGCCCAGGGATCGTTCGGCTTGGCACCCTGGCCGGGCATGGCCATGGTGGGAATGCCTTCCATTACCATTACGCGCCGATCAGGAAGTTCCGCTTTCATTAAGTCCTGTATTTTCTGTTTGACGGTTGCCTTGGTCTCCGCATTTTTTGTATTAAACTTCAGATCGATAGTGATACGGCTATCCTGAATATTGATATTGCTGATTATCCCGAAGGTAACAATGTCATGATTAAAGCCGGGGTAAGAGATTCTGCTAAGGAGTGATCGGATATAGTCTTCGGTTATCTGAGGCATGGCTTTTCCTTCTGCTTATATATCAAACGTTAATTGTCCGATGATGCATCGGCCCGGCAGGATACAAATTTCTGCCAGGTCAATAAAATACGATGGGAAAACTGCGGTTTCAAGCGGCAAGAAAAAAGAGGGTAGGGGAAAAAATGGGCAAATGATCAAAAAATGCGCATTGCCCATTTATGCACTTTACTGATCAAACATGCGCATATAAAATTCTTTCATAGATTTTTCCATACTTTTCACCAGATCACTCTGTGCGGAAAGTTCTGCGAGTAGAATAGCGTTCATAATCGCTTTCGCCTCGGAGCGGCCATGGGCCTTAATAATCAGCTTTTTGAATCCGAGGATCGGCGCACCTCCGTATTCGGAATAGTCCAGGCGTCTCTTTAGTTTCTTCAGCACCGGGGAAAGCATTAAGAGTCCTGCTTTGGACAAAAGGTTTTTTTTCCAGATGCGTTTCCCGGTTTGCACGGACAGTTCCGCCATGCCCTCAATACTTTTCAGGGCGATATTGCCGATGTATCCTTCGGTAACAATGACGTCGGCAACGCCGCGCATGATGTCTTTTCCTTCGATATTGCCGATAAAATTGATCGTGGGCATCTCGCGTAAGGTTTTATTGGTTTCTTTTAGCACCGCATGTCCTTTGGTCTCTTCAGTACCGATATTGAGGAGGCCGACGCGTGGGTTGGGAATCGCCATCACTTCCTGCAGGTAGTGGATGCCCATAATCGCAAAACTGACCAACTGCGGTACCGTGCAATGCAAAGTTGCCCCAATATCGAGAATGATCGAAATGCCCGGGTCTTCCCGTTTTTGTTTCATCGCCGGAAAGACCGTGGCAATAACACCGCGCTCAATGCTGGCCATGCGGGGAATTTCCCGGGAGCAGGCCATAACTGTTGCCCCGGTGCTGCCAGCGCTTACCAGGGCATCGCCTTTGCCATCGCGTATCAGCTTCGCGGCGACAACAATAGAGGAATTGGGCTTCTCTTCAATCGCTGCTTTCGGATCTTCTTCCATGCCGATCACATCTGTCGAGGGCACCACATGCCAGCGATCTTCAGAGAGTTTTTCCTGCAATAACATATTCATAATACTATTTTCTTCGCCAACAAAAATACACTGAATGGTTTTGCTTTCCTTGCAAGCCATCACCGCGCCTTTAATTATTTCTTGCGGTGCGTGATCTCCGCCCATTGCATCGATAACAATTCGATTATATTTCATCCTTATTTCTCCATGCTGTTCTCGGGAATCGTTGGAGGAATCGCGTAAATTTACGCAAAAACAATATCTGTATTCGATTTTGAAATTGATCTTCCGCGCAGAAGAATATACTCAGCCGGCCGGGATATTCCAAATAGGCCACTTTGTATGCATTCCTGGAAAATCCACTATGTTCTTTGAAAGTTTTTTGTCTGCATCTGTTTTGCAGTAGCGGTGTTTTTAGCGGCAAACTCCCTGAAATTTTTAGAAGCATTGTAAATACTGGTCTTGGTAAGCTGTAGCAGTGCCGGCATTATTTGTAATCTTTAGCGAGGGTCGATAATGACTTTCGTGGAATTATTCAATTTATTTAGATGAATTACAAATTTATAATGATAAAAATTCCAGGTTTTATTAATTCTTTTGCAAAAAGAGGAAAATGGGGTTACATTTAAAACCTAAAATTTTATATGGTAAGTGAAAGCAAAATGATGAGCGATTTATTACTGAGCGAATGCATTTGAAAAGTTTGTAAATCGTTAAAAATATTAAAAATGGCTCACCTTATTTTTCATACCTCTATAACCAGTTATTTCCTTTCTTATTTCAT
>JAUIFT010000022.1 GCA_030430345.1 Calditrichia bacterium
AGGTGGGGGCCCATGATTACCTGCTCAAGCCCTTTGAACGGGAGCGCTTTCTCCAGGGCTTTTTCTGGAAAAATTTCTCCTTGAATGGAAAAAAATGCTGGATTGGGCTGCGTGTAAATTTTGAAACAAGAAAAACATAAGCTCAATAAAATCAATGTAATAAATTGATCGCTGATTTTCATGGAACACCTCTGTGTTTCTGTACGATCTTAGATGAATTCGCATCAAAGATCAGTATTCGCAAGGGGAATTACATCACCCCTAGGGGTGATTTAGCGGGTGATTTTCGAGAGGGTTTGGTTGGGCCGTGGTCGGCTTGCTTAAATCAAACTCCACTGTTGGGCGCGGGCAACCGCCTGGGTGCGGCTGGAAACGTTGAGCTTCTGATTGATCTTTTTGGTGTGGGTTTTTACTGTGTTCAAAGAGATAAAAAGCCGTTCGGCGATATCGTTGTTGGAGAGCCCATCTTTAATAAGTCGCAACACTTCCAGCTCCCGCTCGCTGAGCGGATCCAGATGGTAAATATCAGGCGCGGTGTTGCTCTCAAGCACCGCTTCGGATGCGTCAGCAGTATCATCCAGCGGATAAGCCGCCAGAATTCTAGCGAGATAATTGGCAGGGAATGACAGCTGCGGGGATTTTTTCGCTGCCCCGGTTATTTTTGCTAAACTGGCGAGTAGTTCCCGGATGTCCGGGCTTTCATCGAGGTAGAAACGGATATATCCACCTTTTTCCGAGAGCGTCAACGCTTTGGCAACGAGCGCCTGGGCTTCGCCTCGCCGACCAGTGCGTAACGCCGCTTTCGCCTGAACCAGGATGATTTTGATCAGGCTGTCCGTACGTTCGTTTGCTGCCGTTTCCCGGTAAGACTGTTGCAGCATATGTAAGGCGCGTTCAGTTTCTCCGGTTTCAATCCAAAAACGGGCAGCGACCAGGCGCTGCTGCTCATTCTCCAGGGTCGGCGGCGCGTCCAACGCTGCCTGATTAGCGGCGATCCAGGCAGCAACGGACTCGAAGTCGCCATTTTGCAAGTAAAGTTGCGCCTGGTAAGCGTGAAGCTCCCCGGTGAATAAATGCAGGGCTGGCGTTTTGATAAAATTGAGCCCTTTCTGCATCTCGTTGTAAGCGGCTTCCCGCTCTCCCATGGCCAGAAATATTTCCGAAAGCACTTTGTGGGCATATCCGACCGCCGGTGTCCTGCCGGTACGTTGAACCACCTGAAAGGCGATGTCAATATACTTTCGGGCGTTTTCGAGATCATTCCACTGGTAATGAATCCAGGCGAGGTAAATATTTGGCAGCACCATTTGATGGGCGAAAAGTCCCCGGGCGGAGCGATGCATCTGTGCCAGCGCAGATTCGGCTTCAGTCAATCTGCCGCGCAGAATGAGTTGCTTCCAGGTTATATTGAAGCAGCGGGCAATCCCAAAGGAGTTGCCAATAGCCTGATTCAGGGCAAGGGCCTCCGGCACCACTTTCTCTACCGCTGGCAGCTTCCCTAAAAACAAATTGCCCATGGCCATGGCGATGGTTGCCGAGGCGCGAATAATTTTTTCACCGGCGGGGAGTTTCGGCAGAACGCGTTGGGCATATTTGACGGTGTCGGCAAAATTGTTTTCAATAAAACAGATATTACCGCGAATATGCCACAGTGCTGCGGAATCGGCCATATCCGGGTCGGTTTCCCAGGTCTGCGCCAGTCGTTTCAAAAAAGTTTTACAGGATTCGATCTCGCCAAGAATCGCGAGATATTCTGCATAAAACAGGCAGAGCATCGGGTCTTTAAATAATATTTCTTCCGGGATCGCCGTCAGCCAGCGAATCAGCGTTGCAGTTGGTCCCTGGTACTTCCGAGACCAGGCCAGTTGATTCAACAACTGCATGGTTTTCGTCCAGTCCGCCGCCCGGATAAAATGAGAGAGCGCATCCGGCAGCATCCCCTCGCTTTCAAACCAGGCTCCGGCCCGCCGATGCAGTTCGGGAATTTTATCTTTTTGGAGATAACTTAATCTTGCCTGCAGTAAATCGGCAAAGAGCTGGTGATAACGATACCACTGCCGCTTGCTATCCAGAGCGTTGATAAAAAGATTCGCCCCGTCGAGGTAAGTGAGGTTATCCTGTCCATCCGTGCGTCCGGTAAGCGCATTGCAGAGTGGCGCGCAAAGGCGGTTGAGGATAGATGTTAACAGCAAAAAATCGCGAATTTCCGCCGACTGCCGTTCAAATACCTGTTCAAGGAGATAATCCAATACGTAGCGGTCATCACCCGCGAAAGAACGGATGAACGCACCAATGTCTTCCTGCTCCTTCAGGGAGATTACTGCCAGTTGCCAACCGGCAATCCAGCCTTCAATGCGTTTGTCCATCAGGATTAATTCTTCCGGGGAAAGGCTGAACTTCAGCGTTTGGTTAAGGAATGCATCCGCTTCCGCCGCTGAAAATCGTAAATCCACAGTGCGTATCTCGGTTAATTGATCGCGGGAGCGAAGCTTCATTAAGGGGAGCGGCGGGTCGGAGCGGGTGCTGATAATCAAGTGTAAATTAGCGGGAAGATGCAACAGCAGAAATTCCATTGCCTTATGCAGTAATTGATTGTTGATGAAATGGTAATCGTCGATGACCAGGGTCGTTTCCCGGGGGAGCCGGTTCAATTCCTCAATAAACCGGGCGATCAGGGTATTGAAGGGCGGCAGCTTGGGCGCTAGGAGAACCGGGAGAATTTTTTCTCCGAAATCAGTTATCTCAAATTGAAATGCCCGGATAAGGTAACTGAGGAAGCGACGTTCTTCATTATCTTCCTGATCCAGGCAGAGCCAGGCCACTGCCCGTTCGCTCTGTTTTTGCCACTGGCAGACCAAACTGGTTTTGCCAAAGCCGGCCGGGGCGGCGATCAGGGTGATTTTCCGGTGCATACCGTCTGTCAGTCTGCGAACAAGCGCTTCCCGAAAAACCATATCCCGGCGCATCCTCGGTGCACTAATTTTGGCTGCCAGTTTCGGAAAAACCGGCAGTTTTTCTTCAGGTGTGGTGGACATATTTTTGCGCTTAATTTAAATTTATTCTTCCAGCATCATTTTTAGCATACGAAAATGTTTAAGGCCGCCATAAATGATCAAGGCCGAAAAACAGGCAATTACCGGCATGGTCAGCAATATGGAATAGGATAGCGCCCGGGTATCTGCAAAAAAATAATCGGTTACCAACGCGACCAGCAGCGGTCCCAGACCGGCGCCAATCAGGTTAACGATAAAAAGATGAATTGCCATTGCCTGCGCGCGCATCTGGTTTGGAACGATCTCCTGCAAAGCGCTGGGCACCGCGCCAATTTGAAAGCTGGCTAAAAAGCAAATCGGAATAAGGCATAATAGCGCGCCGGCCGCTACGGGCATTAAGGCGAATGTTGCCAATAGCGGCGCCATCACCAGTGCGGCAATCAGCGGAACCCGCATGTTTGCATCCGCAAATCCCCGCGCTGCCAGTGCCAGCGCCAATTTTCCCCCGGTTATCGCTCCCAGGCTGGAAAAAACCGCGATACATCCCCCGAAGGTTAAGCCGGCCTCGACAGTCGTCCAACCATAGATACGGATAAAAACCGTGGGAACCCAGGCGCTAAATCCGAAAATGACCATAGTAAAGAAAGCAACGCCGACGTAAAAATGCAAGAAAACAGTTCGGTGTCGGTGTAAATAAGCGAGAAAATCTGAAAAAGAAACTTTCGCGATTTCCCGCCGGGCAGTATTGGGATGATACATAAGACCCTTGCGCAGCGGCTCCCGGATAGTCAGTGCCAAAAGCGCGATGAAGATGCCTGGCAGACCGATGAGAAAGAAAATCATCTGCCAGGGATAGATGTCACCGATCAGGGGCAGTTCCCAAGTTTCCCGAACGGACATCAGCTTGAAGAGTAATGCCGCGATGATTAGAGCAATGCCCGCCCCCATATAGATGCCCATTTGAAAGACTGATAAGGCCATCACCCGCCGTTCCCGGGAGAAATAATCGGCAATCAGGGAAACCGCCGCAGGGGTGAGGCCGGCCTCACCGAAGCCCACTCCGATGCGTGCTGCAAATAGCTGGGCGTAATTTCTGGCAAGGCCGCAGGCGACTGTAAAAAGGCTCCAAAAGGCGATACTCGCTGCAATAATATTTCGCCGGCTGCCGGCATCGGCGAGACGGGCAAGGGGAATGCCCATGACGGTATAGAACAACGAGAAGCTGAAGCCGATCAATAGGCTGATTTCCACATCGCTGATGCCCAGGTCATTCTTTAGCGGTTCGACCATCAGGGTTAACACCCGGCGGTCCACTAATGCGGAAATATTCGCCAGGTTGAGAACCAATACCACATACCAGGCATACTTCGAAGAAACTTGTTCTGCCGCAATATCGGCATTTTGCATCTTTGCCTCTTGAAGGTAATGGGAGAAGGGATGACAAGATTTATTGCTATTTCAATAAGTATACGAAAACAGCCGGAATTATTCAATGTTATTGTGAGCGGAAGATATACGCTTTCTCGAATGCACTGCCTTTTTAAGCAGTTCGTACGCGTCTTTAGGGCGGTTTTCCCGAAATCACCCGATGAATCACCCCTTGGGGTGATGTGAGCCCTGACGCTTCCCTTTATTTTGTGATGGATTTCAATCCCGCTATGGATTGATAAAATACCTGATTACACCGGAAAAAAAATATTCAGGGAAAATAAACGAAGGGAGCATCTATGAAAGTTGTATCATCCAGCGCTGAGAAAGGCCGTCAGGTACTAAGTTTGCCGCACTGGCTGTTGTTGCTGCTGCTATCCGGCGCGATTTTCGCCCAAAGTCAGTCCACCACTAAAAAACCGAATTTTCTGGTGATTGTCGCCGATGATTTGGGTTTTTCCGACATAGGAATGTTTGGAGGGGAAATTTCGACGCCGCATCTCAATTCTCTTGCCGAGCAAGGGGTTCGCTATACCAATTATTACGTCGGGCCGACCTGCTCGCCGACCCGCGCCATGCTGATGTCCGGGATGGACAATCATCTCGCCGGCATGGGGAATATGTATGAGCGAACCGCCCCGAATCAGGAAGGCCAGCCGGGATATGAAGGGGTACTGAATCATCAGGTAGCAGCGCTGCCGGCTATTCTGAAGGCCAATGGCTATCATACCTATATGACCGGAAAATGGCATCTCGGTAAAAGTCCTAAACACATTCCCGCCGCCCGCGGCTTTGAACGCGACTTTTCACTGCTGGATGCCGCCGGAGCACATTTCTCCCGTAAACCTTACGATGATGCCAATGAAGAAACCCAATTTACCGCCGACGGTAAATACATCGACAAACTTCCGAAAGGGTATTACTCTTCGAAAACCTTTACCGATAAAATGATCGAGTTTATCGAATCGAACCGCGGGGATGGTAAACCGTTCTTTGCCTATATGGCCCACCAGGCGCCGCACGATCCGCTGCAGGTGCCGGATAGCTGGCTGCGCAAGTACAAGGGACGCTATGACGATGGCTGGGATAAAATTCGCGAAAACAGGCTGGCGCGCATGAAGGCGCTGAAGCTGCTGCCGGCATCGGCGGAGAACGCGCACCGGCTCTGGTACGTCCCCGAATGGGATGAACTGACCGGCATGGCACAAGTCACCCTGGCCCGGAAGATGGAAATCTATGCCGCCGTGGTGGAATATATGGATATGCAAATAGGGAAACTGGTGAATTATCTCCGCGATACTGACCAGTTAGAAAATACCTACATTATCTTTTTTTCTGATAACGGCGCGGAATCCAACGATAAAGCCAGTAATTTAAAGGGTAAAAGGGCTTCTATGTTTGCCAACTGGCTGGCAAAAACCTATGATACCGATTTTGCCTCCTGGGGTAGAAAGGGGTCTTTTGCCGCTTATGGGCCAGCCTGGGCACAGGTGTCTGCAACACCATTCTGGATGTTTAAAGGAACGATGAACGAGGGCGGCATTCGATCCCCGTTGATCGTCGTCGAACCCGGTGGTGCCAATGCTGGCAGCATCAATAGCGAGGCATTACTCCATGTGAAAGATGTAGCTCCGACGTTGTTGGACTTCGCCGGGATTGCACCGCCAAACCAATTTGAAGGGCGGGAAGTGCTCTCGATGCAGGGTGTTTCCTGGGCGAAAATGGTTCATGGTGAAGCCGCCTCACCGCGCGGTGCAGACGATTGGCTGGCATTCGAATTCTGGCACTGTATGACTATCCGCAAAGGGAGCTGGAAACTGACCTGGATGCCGAAGCCGGTTGGGAAGAGCGCCTGGCGCCTGGTCAATCTCGATCAGGATCCCGGTGAACGGTATGACCTTTCCGCGGAATATCCGGAGAAAGTCCGCGAATTGCTGGAACATTGGGAGACTTATGTGGCGGAGAATAATGTCATTTTACCCAATCGCACCCAGTTTGACGGCCTGGAAGAGAAGCTGCCACCCCGCCCGCCGGTGGACGGCAATTGGCCGCCTGGTCCCGAACTGAATCATGAAGTGGAGGTGTCCGAAGATGAATAAGCAATATATCCAAGCGAAAAGATATTACATGCCGTTGTTGATTGCGGTGTTCATTGTTGCAGCTTTGTCTCTTCCCGCCCGGGGGCAACTGGATGGCGCAAGAGTATATTGGCCGTTGCCCAAGAATACCAATATTGTCGGTGTGCATGCCGCCTCCGGAACGATGAATGCCGCCTGGAGCAACCTGGAATTCATCCAACCGCGCTTCAACGTGCAGAACAAGCTCTACCTGTTCACTTACACTCGCCATCAGCCTATTTTCAATCGCACGACGATGTGGACACTGGTACTGCCAGCCGGAGAGATCAAAACCAGTACCTCTTTGCCCAATGAGTTGAATGAGGCATTTTTTCATGGCATCGGGGATCCGGGTATCAGTGGAACCATCAATTTGTTTGGTGCGCCGGGATTGAAGGCAAAGGAATACGCCCGCTACGATCTGAATACCACTGTCGCCCTGGGTATCAATACTACTTTTCCCCTGGGGCAGTATGATGA
Source organism: Calditrichia bacterium (assembly GCA_030430345.1). Next base: position 7,019 of record JAUIFT010000022.1, read on the forward strand.
AACGGAACCGGTCAATATCGGCAGCAATCAGTATAAGGTGAAATTTTCCTTACCGGTTATTAAGGCGCTAACTGCCTGGGTACCCGGGAAACGGGTGGCGCTGGAAGTCAATCCTTCATTGACCTGGCTCTCGACCATCAGCAATAACCAGGGACAGGAAATTTCCCAGGACCCGACATTGAGCCTGGAAGCGCATCTATCGCGCGATATTACCAAAAAGGCCTTTCTTTCCCTGGATTACTCCTTCCTGCGTTTTGGGAAAACCACCTATACCAGTAAAGAAAACGGGGTGGTTTTGGGAGAAAATGCTGCCATGGAAACACACTTGCTGGGGATGACTGCCAATTTCGTAATCAATGACAATTTACAGCTCTTTCTTACCCACCTGCAAACCATCGGCAGCGATGAAGAAAATGTTTCCCTAGAAGGGACGTTGTTTAAAGCTACTTTGACCTGGAGCTGGCATGCTGTATTGCAAAGAGCGAAGGATTTTCATGATTAAATATTAAAGGGAAACCACCTGGCACATATTAATCGGTTTCCAATGTACTTATCTATGAGGATGGATCAGATCAGCTTGCCTGGGCAGTTTGATGCATCCTCTGTCTCTTGAGACGGTTCCCCTAAATTTATCCCCCAATTCTTAAGATTCTGAAATGCCCTACCGGGAAAATCTTTTAATAGGGAAACCAGTGTTGAATGATTATCTTGGGCGATGGAAATGCTGGAAAGCTTACAAGCGTTCTATAACGGTTTTTACCTGGAAGCGCCGCTCGGAAACAATGCCTTCTCCTACCGGGAGAGAACTTCCCGTAAGATTTTCGTTCCCCCTTTATATTCCGGTGATCCGGGAAAACTTGCTGTCGGTAAAGAGATTGTTTTTAGTGAGTTTAATGACGGCGAAGAAATTAATAAGCAGGGATTACGGGCATTTATCTATTATCCTCGAAATGACCAGCATTTTTTTATCTTTGACAATCATAATCATGCCTTCTTTTTCTGGATCGCTGCCCGGCACTATGGCATAATGGCCCCCGGATTACCCTTGCTGCACGTCGATCAACATACCGATATGCGTCAACCGGAGACATGGTTTGATGAAATGCGTCTGGCAAAGGAAGGCTTGGCGTATGCTTTTCGGTATACCAATAAAGCGCTGAATGTGGGAAACTTTATTCAGCCGGCCTTAAAGATGGGATTGTTTTCCCGGGTAGATATCGTCGACAGCACCGTCAGTTTTGCGAAGACCTATCAGCCGCCATACGTGCTCGATATTGATCTTGATATCTTTTCAGATGATATGGCTTACATTCCGGAAGCGGAAAAATTAGTAAAAATAAGCGGCTATATTTCTGCGGCGAAAATAATTACGATCGCTACCAGCCCGTATTTTATCGATCAGGAGCGGGCGATAAAGAAAATACATGAATTGTTCTTCGTTGCTCGTTGATCGTTGTTCGAAGAACGAAGAACGAAGAACGAAGAACGAAGAACGAAGAACCGGGAGATATATATGCGTTTGCGATGGATAATTATGCCGGTGTTACTGTGCTTAGCGATGATGGTTTCTGCCCAGGATAATACCGCACTGTCGAAGGAAATTCTGGAAAGAAGTGAATTCCCCGATGTGCTGCAGGAGTTAAACGGGATGATTCGGCAGGTGGTCGATGACCGCCGGGAGGAAATGGGCGCATCTGCTGTGCTGGTGGAAAATACATTTTTACGGGCTGCTGATCCTGATGTGCTCTTTAAGGTTGCCCGGGATCATATGGCCAATAATTTTGACGGACTGCTGGCATTAGAAACACTCAAATTTCTGAAAACCCCTTTGTTTCAGCGAATTAAAACCTTTGAAGAACGGCTGGATCAACTGGATGATCAGAGCGCGCTGATTACTTACGGCGAGCAATTGCAGAAGCGGCCGCCAGACCCTGATCTACTGTCGCTGGTGCAACGTCTGGATAAAGCAACCCGCAGCAGCGAAAGCGTTATAAATTTAATGCCAACAATTACTTACAAGGTATCTGAAGCATGGAACCTCACCCGTCCCCAGGCAGAGCGCATCCCGGAAATAAAGCTGAAGGAAGAGAAAACCGGTGCGATTACCGCGATGACGCCGGTCATGAAAAATACGATCACCCTGATGATGTTATACGCATACGAGGAAACGCCTCTGGATGAATTGGAAACTTATTGTGCGTTTTATGAATCTGCTGCCGGAAAATGGCTGGTGAATACATCAATAGCAGCACTGGATGCCTGCCTGGAAGCAGTAAGCCGCCGCAGTAATGCCAGCTTAAAAGACAATCCTCAATAATTTATAAAAACCTGAAATTTGAATGTTGGACATCGGAACCCGGTAATTGGATTAATTCCCGGGTTAAGAAAAGTGATGCTGGAAAACCTGATTTTTACCCTGAATGCTATTGCCCCGATATTTCTGATCGTTTTCTTGGGCATCATCTTAAAACGATTGGGTATTATTGATGATCGATTTATCGATGTATCTTCCCGGCTGGTATTTTCTTTTACCTTGCCGGCAATGATATTTCTGAAAGTTTCAGAGACTCCCCTGAATGATGTTCTTGACCCGGAAGCGGTCATTTATATTTATGCAAGCTTCGCTGTCATCTTTCTAATATTACAGTATGCTGCCGGCCGATTCGTCGAACTTGATGACGACAAAGGGGTATTTGTACAGGGGAGTTTTCGGGGTAATTTTGCCATTTTAGGATTGGCAATCATCGCAGAATTGTTTGGAGACGCCGGGCTGGCGCGGGCAGCCATTTTGATGGTCTTCATTGTCCCGTTAAATAATATACTTGCGGTAATTACCCTTTCGATCCCATTACAGGAAAAACAGGGACTGGATCTACTTCGGGTCACCGGCAGCATTCTCAAAAATCCCCTGGTACTGGCAATTTTTGCCGGTATTCCTTTTGCTTACTTTCAATGGCATATCCCGATAATATTTCAGAAAGCAGGGGGACAGCTGGCTGCGATCAGTTTACCGCTGGCACTCATTGGGATTGGTGGGGCATTGCGCTTCGACCGGCTGCGGGAAAATCCGCAACTGGCATTCTTTTTGTCTTATTCGCTTCGCCAACCGCGGTGGTTAGTTTTATTATGGCAAATGCCATGGGACGCAATGAACGCCTTGCAGCGAATATTGTTCTGCTGACAACTATTCTTTCCGCTATTACACTGAGCAGCGGCATATTGCTCTTAAAGTGGTGGGATTTATTATAGAGGCAACCAGGCCGGGAGCTATTATTCGATCCGGGCATCCATCCATTCCAGTATATCCTGCATTACCGTTTCTTTTTCCGGCTCATTAAGGATCTCATGATAAAACCCGTTGTAGAGTTTCAGGGTTTTATCTGCGGATGTTGCCCGCAGGTGAAGCTGCTTGCTCCCTTCCGGATCGGTAATTTGATCTGCAGTGCCATGCATAATTAACACCGGCAGATCAATCGCCTCCATTTTTTCCTGAATATGGCGGGTAGCGGCAAGAATTTCCGCCCCGGTTCGGGAAATGACCCCACCGCGATAAATTTGCGGATCATTATCATATTTCTCCACAACTGCCGGATCCCGCGAGATCAGGCTGCTATCCAGCTTGATGGTTGGCAAAGTGGGAAGAACTTTACCGAGAAAACCGGCTATTTTTTGAAGCAGGGGAGAGGTGTCCTCATTAACCTTTAAAGCTGCCGCACTGAGGATCAGGCCATTAATCTCCGGCCGGCGGGTAATAGTATATAGCGTTGCAATGGCGCCACCCATACTATGTCCTAAAATAAAAATTGGGCGATCGACTGATGCCTGCGGGATTCGCTGAAGGAAATCTTTTACATCGAGCAAATAAGTTTCAAAAGTATCGATGTAAGCGGTTTTTCCCTGGGAAAGCCCATGTCCGCTTAAGTCGAATGTGCCAACGGCATAACCATAGCGAGCAAAAAACTCCCCGACATGCTGATAGCGGCTGCTATGCTCGGCATATCCGTGAATGATAACCAGTTGGGCTTTTGCTTCCTGCTCGGGGCGCCACCATTGTTCAAAGAGTGTCAGTCCGCGCTGGTTCGTAAATTTGTTGGTGTGGTGGTGGAGTTGCTGCTGCGGTGTGACCTTCGGATTCATTGCATCTCCTTGCAGTTCTACGGCCGTATCACATTGTGCATCCCGCACGAATCACGTCATACAGTAGGCGTGTCTGTTAAGCCTCTCACTCGGCAAGAAGATAGAAAATTAATTGAAATTTTGCAAAAGAAATTGGGGGAAAGTTCAGGGTCTAAAGTTCAAAGCTCAGAGTTAACTATATAACATGAACTCTGAACTTTGAACTCTGAACTATTTCATTATTTCAGTAGGATCATACGGCGGGTTTGTGTTAATGCGCCGGATTGAATTTTATAGAAATAAATACCGCTGCCAACTTTATAACCGGCATTGTCCGTGCCATCCCATTGTTCGCTGTAACTACCGGCGGGGCGACTTTCATTCACCAGGTTTTTCACCAAACGCCCGGCGATATCGTAAACATTTAGTTGAACAATACCGAAATCCGAAATCCGGAATCCGATATTAGTGCTCGGATTAAATGGGTTCGGATAATTCTGTTCCAGACGGAAGCCCTCCGGTGCCCGGGACAGATCATCTTCGATACCGACAACCGTGGCATTTTTAAAGACATAGGCAGAGCCGGAATCTTCCTCGTCATCGTTGTCGTCTTTATAAGTGCCGGCAAAAAGATATCCGTTTTTTAATTTTACCGAACGGCCGAAACGATCGTCCATTTGAGCATCGCTGGCAGTCACTTTATCTACAGACACCCAATCGCTTCCATTGTAATGATAAAGGTAAACCGCGCCGCTATTTTCCAGAGCGGCATCGTGGCGGTAAGAACCGACCGCGGCATAAGCACCCTCCAGCGATACGGTAATCCCATATTCATCACCGGCTGCGCCGTCCGTTGGGACGAGGTGTTTAACCTCTGTCCAGGTGTTGTTGTTACGCTTAAAGATATACGCGGAACCGGCATTTTCCCCTTTTTCATCGCTCTCATAAGCACCGGCAATGATAAACTCGCCTTTAATCGCGATGGATTCACCGAACAGGTCGTTAGCACCGGCGGCGGATGGAATTAATTTGTCTATCTGCTGCCAGCTGCTGCCATTCCGCTGAAACAGATAAGCGCTGGCGTTGCCCGGTACGCCAACTGCAATTAAGTTCCCGTCAATAGATACTGCGCCTCCGAAAAAATCGCCAGTGGAACGATCGTCAGCAATCAATCTTTCCTGAAATTCCCAATTATCTCCATTCAAATAATAGACGTATGCTGCGCCGGTTTCATCATCATCTCCCCAGGCACCGACAACGGCATAATTTCCCTCAATGGCGACAGATGTGCCGAATTCATCATCCTTCTCCGGCGAATCAGTCTCGAATAACTTTTGATGCTGCACCCAGGTGCTGCCGTTGAATTTGTAAAAATAAACAGAGCCAGCATCGGGATCGCTGATCTCATCACCCTTCGCGCCAACGATCGCAAAATTCCCCGATATACCCACTGACCAGCCAAAGCGCATGTAGGAATCGCTGTCATCCGGAACAAGCTTTAACTCCTGTGAAAGAACACCATTTTCATGTTTATAAATGTAGGCAGAACCGGAGTAGCTCCCATGAGGGCGATCGCGGTGGGCACCGATAATGACGTAGTCATCGCTCATATCGACTGAAATGCCAAACTCGTCGTGGCCGGTTGCATCGCTGGCGACTTGCTTAAATTCATTCTGGGAAAAAAGTAAACTGCAAAAAATAATCAGGTAAACGATTGCTGATATCCCTTTAGACATTCGATTAGCTCCTTTTGAAATTGTATCGATTTTGCACAAAAATTTTTGAAGAAATCACGCTTAAACTCTTAAAACACTATAGTGTAAGGGATTCTTCATTTATTGCTGTTTACCTAGCAAAGGGTGCGCCAAAAATTGCCGGGGATGGAATCGTTCTTCCCCGCTGCCAATAGACCTGGGGGCGCCGAAGCCATTCCAATCTCTCCGAGACCGTCCCCTTAAATCTTCGACTGACGTATGTTGATTGGGTCGAAGATAAAGCTTACCTGCGTTTGCGGGGTGGCCCCTCCTTCTGGCTGGGGTTGGGAGATAACGATGAAACTGAATTGCTAATGCATTACAGTGCTCAAATCGGATATCAGTGGGAGAAAGCAGGATTGTTATTTGGGGTCAGTGGTTTATGGTGGATGGACAAAGAAAGTGACGCGTTTGAAGGGAACTGGCATCAGCTGGGGGCAACGGCAAATCTGCGCTTGGGGAAAATACAGCCACAGTTTACAC
>JAUIFT010000713.1 GCA_030430345.1 Calditrichia bacterium
GTATTTTATGACTGAGTTTAATTGAAAGCGGTGAAATGAAAACAAGCAAATATCATTTACGTCCAGAATTTTGGCTCGGGATAATTTTTTCGGTTGCAGCACTTGTTCATTTCCTGAATAAGTCGGATATTAATATCTTCCTGATTGTCGAAACTTATTGGCCGCTGGTATTTGTTTTACTGGGCATTATACAGGGATTTAGCCGCCGCTATCAAGACGTATCGGCAACCGTTTTTCTAATTGCGACCGGGGTAGTTTTATTAATGTTCAAACTCGATTTTTTTTCTTCGCAATTCTTTCAGGATAGCTGGTTGAACAACCTGGGTGAGTTTCTCAAGAGTTTATTGGGAAGCAGGCAGCCGACGACATTGAATGGGATTTTTTCTAACACAGGAGTAACATCATGAGCAACAATTCGCAAAACAGCACGGCCCCATATTGGATCAGCATAACCCTGATCACCTTTGGCGTTCTTTTTCTTTTGCAGAACTTCGGCTTCTTTTATCTCGGTGAGATATGGGTTTTATGGCCGTTGATTCTGATCGCTATCGGCATCGCGAAATTCCGGGAAGCCGGTTTCACTCATTTTTTTGACCCGAGCAACTTAATCACTTTCGGGATTTTTGCATTGCTGGCTAATTTCCGCTTCCTTTATTGGGGTGATATCTGGGAAGTGTTACCGGCATTCATTCTCATTCTGATTGGTCTGAGAATATTGCTTGGGCAACGGATTATGGGTGAAAACCGGGATCGCGACCGCTTCTCCCAGGATCAGTTTAACGCGCTGGCCATTTTTGGCGGCAAGGAACTGCAGATACAGTCCGAGAATTTTCGCGGCGGCAATATCACGGTATTGTTCGGCGGCGCTGAGGTTTATCTTGGCGAATCGATTCCCGCACCGGAAAACAGTGTTGTTGATGTTCTCGTGATGTTCGGCGGCGCGGAAATATATGTCCCGGCAAACTGGAATGTTGTGATGAAAGGAATGCCAATTTTTGGCGGCTATGCAGATAAGCGCAAGTTGATTACCAGCACTCATGATGAAAATGCCCCAACCCTGATCCTGCGCGGCTTTGTGATGTTCGGTGGTATCGAGATTGGTAATGCGGTACAAATGCCGGAACAAAGCAGCTAATTTTATGGGGCATCCCTTATTCTTAAATCGAATCAGCATCCTTTATTACATCTTCGTCTGGAGCATTCTCGCAATGCTCCAGATTGTTGTTTTAAGGTATCGCCTGGCATTCGGTTGGACGGAAGTGACCAGCGACAGTCTGCTATCCGCATTCCTCTTTGGATTTATTGCCATTACTTTTTGGTATCAATGCCGATACAATTCTTTGGAATCCGCAAACATTCTGAGGGTATTGATTAACCACGCGCTCGCTGCCGCACTAACCGCCGCAATCTGGCTCGGTCTTATCTATTATTTTTTGTCGAGAATTTTGGCCACCAGTGAAACCTACCTGACATTTCTGGAGGCCTCTTTGCCCTGGCGCTACTTTATTGGCGTCCTACTCTATTTTGTGGTTGTCGCCTTTTACTATCTATTGATTTATTATCAAAGTTTTCATGAAAAGCTTGTGCGCGAATCGGAGCTAAAATCCCTTGTTAAAGAAGCGGAGTTGAAAACCCTGAAATTCCAGATTAATCCACATTTCATATTTAACAGCCTCAATTCAATAAATTCACTTATTTTAACCATGCCGGAGAATGCCAGTGAAATGACCGTAAAACTGGCAGATTTTTTGAGATCCACACTTTCCAGCAATGATGTCCCGAAAAAACCATTTCAGGATGAATTACGGACGGCAAAGCTATATCTGGACATCGAAAAAACCAGATTTGGTGATAAAATTATCTATCACGAAACGATCGACGAAGCAGCATTGGGAATACCCGTTCCCAGCATGATCCTTCAACCGATATTTGAGAATGCCGTAAAATACGGCGTTTATGAAAGCTTGGCCCCGGTAAACATCCGCCTGACAACCCGCCTGAAAAATAATACGCTAAACATTGTTATAGAGAATGATTTTGATCCGGAAAATATCACCGGAAAAGGCGAAGGCGTTGGTTTGAAGAACATCAAGAGTCGCCTGGAACTTATGTATGGGCGACCCAAACTGCTATCGACAACAGTCGCTGAGAGCCTTTTCCGGGTAGCGATCAATATTCCACTGGAAGATGAATAGAGTGGATCAGCTTTAATTTTTTACGTTAACAAAGTAGTCAACAGAGGATAACCATTATGCAGCCGAACTTCAGAGCACTGGTCATCGATGATGAGAAGCTCGCCCGGGATGTTGTTAAAAAGCACCTGGAATCCTTTCCGGAGATAAGTTTGGCCGGTGAAGGCAGCAACGGCTTTGAAGGCACTAAGCTAATTAATGAACTGCAGCCGGATTTGGTTTTTCTGGATGTGCAGATGCCGAAAATCAACGGTTTTGAAATGCTGGAATTACTGGAG
>JAUIFT010000714.1 GCA_030430345.1 Calditrichia bacterium
GGCCTGTTCTATCACAAAAATACGGTCGCTGCCATCGTTAGCGGACTGTATATCAACCGGGTTGACGAATGTTAAATTCGGGAATGCCAGTTGATATCCGATGGTTTGCGCAGAAAGAAAATTGACGGAGATCGACAGAATTATGAACAATATCAGATAGAAGCGTTGCGACATAGCACCTCCTGATTTTTATAGAAAACTTAGCTGGCGATCCCTAAAAATCCGTACCCAAAAACGGGGATAAATGCGCGTAATTTGCCAGATTAATAATCAATCGCTATCTTCGCTCTTTAGTAAAATAGAAAATTTGTTAAATCTGATTCGTTGATCGTTATTCGAGATTTGATGAGCCTACAACGAGCAACGAATAAAAAAGAAAGGATCGATATGCGCACATATCTGGCAGGGGCAATGGAATATGCACCGGATGAGGGGGCAGCCTGGCGGCGGGAGATGGCCGGATTTATTCGGAAAGAGTTGGGGCATACATGCTTTAATCCCTGTGAGGAGCAGGATAAGGTGCTGACTGAAGAAGAAATAGCGAACTTCAGCCATTGGAAAGCAAATGATACCGCCCGTTTCCGGAACACAGCCCGGAAATTTATCGATCTCGATTTAAAAACAGTGATCGATCATACCGATTACCTGATCTGCCTTTGGGATGAATATGTTACCCGCGGCGGCGGCACTCATGGTGAATTGACAATTTCCTATTATCACAACATTCCGGTCTATATGGTGCATACCATGCCTCCTTCCGAAATCAGCAGTTGGATTATCGGTTGCACGACCGAGATGTTCGCAGACTTTTCTCAATTGAAATCATTTTTACGGGAAACATACGGATAACCCTGTTTTATAAAATCAAGGCTAATGCAATCGCTCCCATCAAAGCGGCATCATATCCAGCTTTGCTAACTGCAATTTCCGGCTGCGGCACTAATTTCATCCGCTCCCTAACCACCTGCCGTGCAGAGCCAAGTAATCTCTCTCCCCCACCCATTGCCACCCCACCGCTCAGGACGATTTTTTCCGGTGCGTAGAGAACCGCTAGATTTCGCAATCCCTGCCCGAGATTATAACCGACTTCTTCCCACTCCTCATCATTGAGTTGCTCAGCTGGTTTTTCGTAAATCCTTCGGATGCCATTGCCGGAGATTAATCCTTCCAGACAATCGGGCGCCCCACATTCGCAGCTGATTCTCTCCGGAAATCTACAGCGATATGGCACTGCCTGGTGTCCCGCTTCCGGATGTGCGCCTTCCCACCCCCGAAAAATTTGGCCATCAATCAATAAACCGCCCCCCATACCGGTGCTAACAGTAATATATAGTAGCCGTTTTGGTTTGCGCTTGCCAAACTGGTATTCTCCGAACGCAGCGGCGTCTGTATCGACCTCAACGCGAAAAGGGCAGGCAAAAGCGTCTTCCATGATTTTTTTCAGAGGAACATCCCGCCATTCCGACTGATGCAGCGGAGAAACGATTCCCTTTTTCCAATCTATTGGCCCACCGATTGCCGCTCCTATGGCACGCAGCCGCTTCCCCTTACGAAGTTTTCCGACCATATCCAGCAGCAATGAAATCCCACTATCCAGCGCCTGAGGAGTTGCTGCGCGTACCCTTTCAAGCACCTCCCCTTCCCCGCTTGCGGCGGCAGCCAGAATCTTCGTTCCACCAATATCTAACCCGATATAAACATCCTGCATCGCGACTGAACTCCTCTTTGAGAGAAATGTCATTGAATTCATGAGAAATTATTCTCGTTGTAGCACTCTTTACATATAAATATCCGACGCTTAAAAATGCTGCTTGTAAGAGATTTTTTAGTATGTCGGGGGTTTGAAGATTAAAGCGTATAAGTTATAAAAGCATCGTAAGCTTTGCGAATCGTAAATAAAATAACGCAATTTGATTTGTAGCAATTTTTCCGGACAATCAACTTTTATCTTGTGATAACGATACTGGAGAAATATATTTTAATAGCCACCACAAAATATGCTGATCAAAAACTAAATCAAAACTACCCGGCCCAAAAATAATTCTAAGATAGAATTTATTGTTCTTTGCAATATTTAGATGGATCTAATTTCAATGGAGAGAAATAAGGGGTAATGTCATGGATGTAAATATTCAGGAGTTTGTCCAACCGGTAAGCCCTGAAGAATGGTGGCGAAATATGCGCCGGCAGTATAATATGGGATTTATGATCGCCGGCAGCATTGCATTTACTGTTTATTGTTTGATTATGTTTTTACTGGTATTTCCGCAGGAGCCACATGCCGAAATCTCAATAGAAACAGTTATCTTCCTGGTCCTGGTCTATGCACTAATGCTTGCTTTTGCTAATCTGCTCTATTTACTGGGGCCCGTCGCGGAACGAATGGTAGACCCGGATGATAAATCCGCCTTTCGCAAACGGTTATATAACATTGAATGCA
>JAUIFT010000715.1 GCA_030430345.1 Calditrichia bacterium
GACAATTTTTCTTGATGAGATTGGAGAGATATCCCCGGCGACCCAGGTAAAACTGTTGCGGGTGCTGCAGGAGAAGGAATTCGAACGGGTCGGGGGAACGGAAACCGTTAAGGTGGAAGCGCGTCTGGTGGCTGCAACCAATCAGGATTTGTTAGCAATGATCGCAGAAAAGAAATTCCGGCACGATCTATATTATCGTTTAAATGTGGTTTCCTTAAAGGTGCCGCCACTGCGGGAGCATGCTTCTGATATTCCACTGTTAGTCAATCATTTTATTGAAAAATGCCGGCTTAGCAATAATAAGAAAATCGAAAAGATAACTTCGCTGGCAATGAAAAAATTAGTTAGTTATCACTGGCCGGGAAATATCCGGGAGTTGGAAAATGCGATTGAGCGGGCGGTTGTTCTCAGCAATGATATTATATTGGATAGCGAAGATTTTCCGGAATATATGATTGCGGCTTCTCAGGGCAACTGGCCGGTAACAAAGGAAAGCAGCAGCGATGTTTCCCTCCCTCACCGGGTAGAAGATTATGAGAAAAAACTAATCTTTAATGCGTTGATGGAAGTGAAAGGGAATATGTCCCGGGCGGCTAAATTGTTAGGGATCAACCGGACAACCTTACGTTATAAAATGGAGAAATATGATTTACTGAGGTATAAATTTGATTAAGTCCGCTCACCGGAATATCCTCCTGGGCTATATATTTTGGGGAGGGCTAATGCTTTTGAGCTATAGTGGCGCTGCGATGCCGCTACAGTTTAGCACACTGGATAGCCTGGAAGCGGGTGTCGCCATTCGGCAGGACTCCCTGGTGAAGCTGGAAGCGCTTAATCAACGCCTGGAAAACCGCTTTCAGATGATTAATCAACAAGTTTCCGAATTAAAACAAGCCCTGGCAACATCGAATAATCCGTTAACTCGCCTGAACCTGAATAACCGTCTGAAAACCTCCCGGCAAATGGCCGATAGTCTGGCGGAGAACAATGTCCGTATCCGCAATGTCAAAATACATTTACAACGATTATACAACCAAATACTTGTTATGCTTGACCAGGAGATAGAACGCTTGCTGGCAAGTAGAAAAGCCATGCCCAATGATAGTCAACTGAAAAACCGCATCGTCCGGGAATTGGAAGCGCTGGATCGGAAAAAAGAGCGGTATCGGCAGTTGCTCGAGAGTGAAACCGGTAGCCGGCCGGAATGGCAATCGCTACAAATTGAAGCATCCGATACACCTCAGCGCATAAGCTTGAAAATAAACGTTTTACGGGATCAAAGAATTCGGTTCCTTTCCGATTCACTCGTTCTTGAACAGCAACTGCAAACCTTATTAAAAGACCGGAATATTTACCGGGAACTTCTTGCTTTCTATGGAGAATTGAGTACTTCGGTTGAAGATGAACAAGAATTTTTTGATCGTAATCGTATTGATGAAATTAAAGACCGCCTGGACACTCTAAGTGACGAAATTTTGACTTTGAAATCCCGGAAAAAGAAAATAATTACGGATATGATATTGCTAAATGAAAAAATTCAGGAATTTACTGCCGTTTTGCAGGATAAGCGGCGTTAGCTTTCTTACTTGAATGATTTAAAAGATGTATTGATGGGATATATTATGACTTTGAAATCCTATTGGATAGCATTATTACTGATTTTGTCGAGCAATTCACTCTTGTCTCAACAATTATCACCATTTACTTTCAATCTGAAATTACTGACTGAGCATCGGGATAATATCACCCGGGTGGCGGATTCCTTAAAGTTTAGCGATTATCGAAATAGTATTTTTCTCTTTAGCGAGTATCGCAAACGCACTCGTACTGATATTCGCTGGAACGCATCCTATGAATTGCGGTATCGCCGCTACAATGAAGAGCGCGATTTCGACCGGCACGATCACCTGCTGCGCGGGGCATTGCAAACCCCGTTTTATAAAGCGCTAAAGTTTAATGTAGCCAACGAATACCGCTTGCGCTTTCATCCCACTTCTGAAAAGGTTGACTATCGCCGAAACATTTTAGATTTATGGATCAAAATTCCCCACACGATTCACCGGCAGTATTTTATTGGGTTTCAAAATTGGGCGAAAACCTATCCCAATAATAGCCAGGTGAAAGACTATTTCAGTAAACGCATCTATCTGAAAATGAATCGCCGGACCGTTGCTAATGTTAATATGGGTGCCAAGCTTGAATTACAGCGGCATCGCGGCAACTTATTTCCCGGGAGCACTGCGCCGGATCAGGAACTGAATTTGCAGAGCCTGCGTTATGTCGCCAATTTTTCTTTGGACAAGATCTTTAGCCGGAAATTTCTGGCGGGTTTCAACTATCGTTTTGAAAACGACGAGCCGGATGAATCCGAATTTGAAAGATTGGGAGCAAACCTGGATGATGAAGAAGTTGATGAATTATTAGCGGATGATGCGGATT